>NZ_JANLWO010000652.1:0-1981 GCF_031364565.1 Chamaesiphon sp. OTE_20_metabat_361 | reverse complement strand
ACAAACGCGATCCCGCTGAAAACTAAAATGTTTTTACTGGCACGTTCTTCAGCTTCAAATTGACCTGCATATTGAATAAAATATCCCGTTGATAACTGGACATTGCTTTTAACTTTAGTTTCGATCTCCGTAGCAACCGAGCGGATATCGCGACCTTTAGCATTAGCTGAAACGACGATTAGGCGCGAGACATTCTCTCGATTGATGGTATTCGGCCCTTTTCCTTGTTCGATCTTGGCGATACTAGCTAACGGGATTTTTTGATTGTTGGGAGTATCGATTAAGAGATTGCGAATGGTTTCTAGACTCTGCCGCGCTTCTGGTTTTAACCAGACAACTAAATCGAAAGATTGTTGATTTTCCAGCACTTTAGAAACGACCTTGCCATTGAGGGCAGTTTCGATCGTCTCAGACAAATCTCCCACCGTGTGCCCGTAACGACTGGCAGCATCGCGATCGAATTTAATTTGAATCTGCGGTACTGGTAACTGGGGTTCGAGTTGTAAATCGACAACACCATCGACTGTTGCCATTTGTTTTTCTACTTCTTGGCCGATTTTCCGTAACTCGGCTAAGTCAGAACCAAAAATTTTCACCGCGATCGAACTTCGTACCCCCGATAAAACTTCATCCATTCGATGTTGTAGAAACCCGCCGATATTTGCGGCTGCACCTGGTATTTTCTCGAATGCTTGGCGCATTACTTTGAGCGATTCTTGCCGATTTTGCATCCCTAGTTTACTGATTTCGACATCAACGTGAGCCAGATTCACACCTGCGGCATCAGAGTCGCCAGCAGCTCGTCCGGCGCGAGTTTGAATGAATGTAAACCGCTTATCGTTTTTCAGTGACTCCTCGACCACATGACCCGCTTTGGTGCTAATTTCGAGGGAAACAGTTGGGTAGGATAATAATGTGTTTACCATCGTTTGCTCCTGAAACTCTGGTAAAAATGCTCTGCCAAATGAAGTATTATCTATCTTTGATGCAACTGTCAAAGCCGTAGCACTTCCCATTATTAAGAGCGGATTTTTCATCGAAAAATTCAAACACGCGCCATAAATCGCCTTGCAAAATCTCGCCAGCCACGGTTCTCGCTGCGATACCTTAGTGGCAGGCAATAAAATCGCACATAAAGCTGGAGAAACGAGCAAAGATTCTAAACTAGAAACAACAACTACTGCTAAATAAGCAATCCCCATCGGCGTAAAAATCTTCCCTTCAACCCCTGGTAAGGTAAAGATCGGTGAGAAGACAATAATCCCAATAATTGTTGCGCCGATGAGTGAATCGCGCACTTCTTCAGAACCTTCAAAAATGATTTCTAGCGGCGTGAGTGGATCGCCCTCAGCTTTATTTTCGCGCAGACGACGATAGGTATTTTCACCATAGACGATCGCATCATCGATCGCGGTTCCAATTGCTACTGCCAAGCCGCCTAATGTCATGGTATTCAAACCAACTCCCAACCACGACAGTACTAACATCCCAAATAGCAATGTCAAGAAAAAGTCTAATAAACATACCGTCAGAATTCGCCAATTCAACAGAAAGGGAATCAGAATAATCGCGGCAATAATACTACCTTGAATCAACGAAGACCGGACATTATCGACGGAAGATTCAATATAACTATCTTGACGAAAAGTGGTCGTGATTTTAATGTCTTTGGGCAAGCCAACTTTAATTTCGGCAATCGCTTTTTCCACCGCACGGCTGACAGTGGGCGTATCATAGCTGGGCTGCTTATTCACCATTACGATAATTGCTGGCTTACCGTTAAAACTGCCATCGCCCCGTTTTAATGCCGCACCAATTTGGACATCAGCCACATCTTGCAGTCTAACAGGGGTGCCATTACGGGATACAATTGTCGATTTTTGGAGGTCTTCGATCGATTCGATTCTGCCAACCCCCCGAATCAATCTCTCGGTATCGGGAGTAATAAAAAAACCACCTGCGGCATTAACATTCGCTTTTT
>NZ_JANLWO010000626.1:0-5344 GCF_031364565.1 Chamaesiphon sp. OTE_20_metabat_361 | reverse complement strand
GTCAGCGCGCAGACGCCCTACCAGTTCGCGCGCGAGTGGGCTAAGCGCACCGTCGTCGCCGGCTATACGGTGAAGCGCGAATACTTCAATGGCGAGACACAGCAGAGTATATGATTGGGAGAATTAACTATGGAGTGCAGCATAGATCGTCAGTGACCTTGACAGCGCCTGAAGATTCTGAAGATAGGGATGATGAAAGCTATATTGAGTTACTCAAATCTTCACTTATATTTGGAAATTACAACAGCGAATATGTTGTTTTCTGGGATCTCAGAACCTACAACCCTAATGATGATTCTTATGATATTTACTGGTATAGTCAAGATGTTCCTGATGGCGATATTCCAATAAAAATCGGGCGTGATTTTACAGATTTTGTATGTGATTTTTGTTATGGGCAGTTACCGTGTCAACTAATTCCTGAAATGTTTCCTGAAGCACCTCGCGACGTCGGATACACTTTTTATTGTGGATGATTGTCAGTAGAGACAATAAGAGTAAAGTAGGCAATGCCCGCCATTTAAGCGTATATGGGAGTAAGCTTTTCAGGTCTGTTCTCTTCCGAACGAATTTAACTCGATCTCATTTAGCGAAGCTTGAGAACGATAGTCAATGCCTTCTCGATCGACACTAGATTTTCATCACTAATATTCCCAATTTTCCTAACCAATCTACTTTCAGCAACCGATCTAATTTGAAACGTGTCAGCCGCAGATGATTTTATCGATCCATTCTCGTGAGTTGGTTCGATTCCGACCATCCACGGTCTAATACTGAATGCTTCTTTCCAATCAGTAATAGGTACGATAACTTTCAATGGTAATACCCCAATTGCATCATCATTAACGATCGCACAAGGTCTCGTCTTTCTAATTTCACTATCGACTGTTGGTGCTAAATTCACTAACCAGATTTCACCTCTGAGCATTTACTTTCCTCAAGTTATAGCCGTTTTAACTATTCCAAAAAATCTTCGCCATCAAGACTAGTAAAAATAGTTAACTCTGGGTCGTTGACGTAATCTTATAATGCTAAGTTAGCCGCTATTTTTAATTGCTGTTCTAATTGACGCTCACTCATCACCTGTTTTTGAGTCTCAATCGAATTGAGCGCAATAGTCGCGATCGTCAATCGTTCATCGATCGAAAGTGTCGGTAATGCTTTAATGATTTCTGTAGTTTCCATTTTTAACCAGTTTAAGGCGATTTAGTTGGAGTTGCTGTAGGCGATTTGCTGGGGGTTGGAGTTGTGGGAGTTGTGGCGGGAGTTTGGCTGGGGGTAGTTGGTGTGGCTTGCGTTGGCGGCGTAATTCCTGTCGGTGGTGTCACAACATTAGGAGTGGCTTGCGTTGGTGGCGTAATTCCTGTCGGTGGTGTCGCAACACTAGGTGGTGTGGTAGTCGGGTTGACACCTTGAGCGGGATTGTAAGGAGTTGCGCCGCCTGGAGAGGGGGTGTAGGGGTAGTATCCAGGTGGCGGCAGGATTGGGGGTGTCGGCGCGGTGGTATTGGCGGGTAAAGTTGCTAACGCGACGCGATCTCCAGCAACGCCACGGAGCGCATCGAGGACTTCGACAACTTTATTGTAAGTGACCTGTTTGGACGCGTACAGGACGATCGAGCTATTGGGACGGGCTTGACGGTATTGTTTGACAGCTTCGATCAATTGTCCGGGTGCCATCGGTTGCTGTTCGAGAAATAATTGCCCCGCATCACTGAGACTGACCATTAGTAATTCTCGCGCCGCTGGCGTACCGCTGCTAGCTTTGGGAATATCGACGCTAATTGCCTGCTGTCTGGCTACCTGTAGCCCCGCTAATAGGAAAAATGTCAAAATGCAAAAGATGACATCAATCAGCGGTACTAGCTCAATTCTGGGGTCTTCTGTTGGAGCAGGATTTATCTTCATAAGTTGGGAATCGATCGTCAGCAACAAATTAATATTAGCTGATTTTACAATCGATCGAGTCGATATTTCTTAATTACCAACGATCGAGATCCAGAGAGTTATAATTAGACAGACGCTAGCTAGATGTTGAGGAATGAGCGATCGGAGCGATCGTTTGGCAATTTTCTGAGTGAGAAAGATCGTTACTACCAATGTCAAAACTAGCGTCATCCCTTGGAGAAAAGCAATGACAGCAGGGTGAGCGATAAAGCTCGGCAAGTTATCATTTATCTGTCCGAAGGTGGCAAAGGTAATCGGAATAATTTGTCCGCCTTCTGCTAAACCCAATTTAAAATAGTGGGCTAAGTTTGCACCTAAAACTAAGGGTAAGTAACCATAAGCAAGTGTGGTAAACGGCAGCGGTTTATAAATTTTCAAGGGGATAAATTCTAATTTGCTTAGTCGATGTAGTCCTTGCATGATGCCATAGGCTACTAGGGGAATTAAAGTGGGAATTATAATTGCCGCGATCGAGAATCCTAGATGTGGGAAGAATTGGTTTAAATCTATTTGTAAGTTCAATAAGCGATTGAGTTCTGGTAAGCGGTGGAGATAAACACCACCTAATAATAGAAATAATAAAGCTACTTCATAAGCATGAGGGACGTGTGTCGTCCACAGTTCGATTCCGGGTGGACGCAAATTTAATTCTACCGATCGATGGGGACAAGCTTTGAGACAAGTCATGCACAATACACAATCTTTGTTATCGGTTAATTGGGCGGGATGGGAATAAATCGGACAGCCATTAGTAGTCTGTCCCTCGCCAAAACCAACGCCACCTTTATAACAGTGATAAGTAGTGCATTCTGCCGCACAGGTACCTTGTTGAGCGCGGAGTTCGACGATCGATAGTTTAGCGAATAAACCATTCATCCCACCGATTGGACACAAATATCGACACCAAAAGCGGCGTTCAAAGATGAGAGAAAAAATTACCGCTCCCGCTGTAATCAGCAGTAGTAAGCAGCTAGATAAATAGGCTGTATTTTCCAGATGCCATAGTTCTTCCCACAGAAAAATGAGGACAAATAAACCAAATAAGAACCAGCCACCCCATTTTTCAGCAGTTTCACGCGGCCACTTTTGGAGCGTCCTGGGAAATAGTTTGAGTGATAATTTTTGAACGATTTCGCCATAAATCATAAATGGACAAAACGCACACCACAATCTTCCAATAATCGGGAATAATAATAAAATTAACGGCCACCACCATGCCCAAAATAGATTGAGTGCGAAATTGTGTTGACGATCTTGCGGGGCAAGAAATAGAATTAAAACTACAATCGGAAATACCCAAGCTGTAAAACCATAATTAATTCGATCGGGATACCAATCGGTATTTAAAAACCGCCGCAATCCGGGGTAAGCATTTAATAAATTGAGGCGGAATAATTGTTTCTTTGCCGCCTGTGCCCAAAATACTTCCTCCGTTAGGAGTTTACTACCTTGCGCTTGCACTAAGGCTCGATCGACCATCCCCTGCAATTCTTTTAAATTACCTGGGAAATCATAAGCCTGTAACCGCCGAATTGCTTCTGGTGTCACTTGCGGCTGGGCTACCTTGGTTTGCCGACACACGATGTTGATATAGTAGTTTACCTGTGCCTCTAAATCGGCTTTCCGCACCCGCAATCCGGGGACTTTGATCTGATGTTTGACAACCTTATTAAACGTCGGTTGAGTGCTCTCAGAGATGAGAATCAGCCGCGCATTACTAGGGCGCGGTGAGAGTGGCGTTTGTCCCTCCCGAGCAGTTGGCGTATAGGTGCCAGTGGTTAATAATTGCTCGATTTGCGGTACCAATTCGCGTGGTAATTCTTGCACGTCATTTAAAATTAACGTCCCTTCACCCAGCCACTCTAATAACCCTGGCTTACCGCCCACGCGCCCGAATAATTCTGCACCAGTGGTAGTAATTAGGGCACTTTTGAGACTGATAATCGGTTGACGGCGACGACTGGAACCAAAGTGAATCAGCGCGGCAATATTATCTTTTTCTAACCCTGGTTCGCCAGAAATCAGTACCGCCAGATCGTCACTAGCCGCCGTGCGAATTTGCTGGCGCAACTTGACAGCATACCGACTGCTGCCAATAATCCCCCGCTTGGCTTGGGGCACTAAATAAGTCCGCAAAGCGGCTTGTCTGTCTTGCTCGAAGGCGATTTCACCTTCGAGCTGTGTCAGTTTGTCGGCAAGGCGCTCGGCGTAAGCGGCGGTAATTTGGGGATAGGTGGCAACTAATGCTTGCCACCTGTCAGCAGAGATCGTCTGAAACTGGCACTCCGTAATCGTCACAATCCGACTATCGGCTAATTGCCCGCGCTGCAATGCCGATAAATTCACCACCGCACCCGGTAATAAACCCGTCGCCCACATCAATCCGGCTTTTTGGCGACGATACCGCTCGGCTTGCCCCGACACTAGGATATAGAGCTTAGTTACAGGCGTATCTTCCAACGTGACTCGACAACCTGCGGGTACCGATAATTCTACCAATTCACTCGCGATCGATTCGAGGACATCATTTGGTAACATGCCCAGCTCGGTAGATGCTGCCAACCAGTTCGCTAATGTTGCTGTAGACATGTTGCGGGAGATACCTATCGATCGTTAGTTATCAGTTTACCCTGCATAGCCAGAAAGAATCCGATAATTTTATGTTTTTAATTCTCTAACTATCCAGCCGATTTCAGGGCGTAGAAACAAACTGTTTCGATCTTGTTTGACTCCTACAAATCCACCGATAAATTCCATTGAATAATTGCGATCGAGATATTTCCAGACAAAGGGAGCTTTTGCCAATCCGCTAGTAAATGAACTAATTTGAATTTCCTTGTTTTGGTAAAACTGCTGCTTCAGAATCGATACAGGCATAGATCGTTCGTTATTTAAGTATGGAAAAAATCGCGTAATCCAGCCACTGACGATCGCATCACCGCTATCATCATTATATTTATACATCGATCGCCAAAAATCTCGATCTGGTTTGCCTTGCGCTGTCAAAATAAACTGTTCTAAAATCGGGATGAGTGCATCAACCCACCACTCAAGTTGAAACCGATCGATTTGTGCGGTTCGTTCTAGTAGCTGTTGCCAATCAGCAATGGTACCCTCTAATTGAATTTGGGGAATCCCGCACAAAGTATCGACTTCCAACTCAAAGTAAGATTGCATTGCCTCTAATAGTACGATTTCCGAGGCGGCTTTTTCTACCACACCAGTTGTTGAAAATGTTGGCACTAATAGATCGTGAGTTTCACTTCCAATATGTTGACGAATTGAGGTTGAAAATTCTGTAAATATCTTAGTCCAGTCATTAGTTTGCTTTCCCTTAACCAGATCGTTATCGACAACTACAATTTTTACCTTGTCTTGATGTTTTACAAAGTGCGATC
>NZ_JANLWO010000687.1:0-1925 GCF_031364565.1 Chamaesiphon sp. OTE_20_metabat_361 | reverse complement strand
TTTTTTCCCAAAAAACACCCACACCCACAACCTCTCATTTAACTATTTATTTCTTCGCGGGGGGGGGGGGGGGGGGTGGGGGGTGGGCCATAGGCTTTGGGCTTTAGGCTTTAGGTTTTGGGCTTTAGATTTTAGATACTTTGTAGGGTGGGCAGTGCCCACCATCAGGGTTACAGATGATTTTAGTATTTAAAATAATTGTGTTTACCTACTTCTATAAAATTTAGAGATATATAAGTAGCTGGGGTTAACTAAGTAGGTAGATGCAATTATTTGTAAGATAGATTATGGCTGAAACCTAGCTGGTGGGCAGCGATTCGCGCCCTGGAGGTTTCCTCCAGATCGAGCGAATCAAGACAGTGCCCACCCTACACGATATCTTATATTTAATTACGCCCAGATACTTAAATATAAGAGGCTAATTGTGCCTACCTACTCATACATCGACTTGTGTTTGACTTGCGATCGGGTATCGCCAAATTATCGATTTGCTCTAGCATATGCGAGAGCCTCTAAACATTTATCGTTGAAGACAGGCGAACGATCGATCCGGTCTGAAGTTGGCTATTATATCAAGACTTGGGGACGAGTATTTGCTCGATCGCAGCCAATAGCCTACGCTAATGCGGCGGTAACGATCGATAACGCAACGATAGGAGCGGTAATCGTGCGGAAAATCTGGCGTCCGAGGGAGACAAGCTGAAACTGATGTGCGAGTGCTAACTGGATTTCAGCAGGCGTCCAGCCGCCTTCAGGGCCGATCGCGATGAGAATGGGTCGATCGCTAATTTTGCTCGATTGGAGACAGGTGAGGAGGTGGGGATGTTCGCCTCTAGCTTCGCACAGATATTTGGCGCTTGGATCGGGAAGTTCGCTCAAAATGCGCTGTAGAGACTGTGGTTCGGCGATCGTGGGGATAGTGAGTCGTTCCGATTGTTCGGCAGCTTCCTGGGCGATTTTGCACCATCTCTGATACTTTTGGGGACTGGGAACTAGCAAGGTGCGATCGCTCAGGGCGGGGAGGATATTCGTCACGCCGAGTTCGGTACAGGCGCGGACGATATCGTCAAAGTTATTCCCTTTGGGGAGAGCGCAAATCAGGGTAATCGGGGGTGAAAGTTGGCGATTTACTGAGCTGGTGCCTGGGGTAATTAATTCAACGATCTGGGCATTTGATGTCGCTAATTCGCACAGATACAGTTGTCCGGTACCGTCGATCGCGTGAAACTTGCTGCCAGTTGGCAGGCGGAGGACGCGGGTAAGGTAGTGATGTTGTGCTGGTGTGAGTAAGATGTCTCGATCGACAATTTGACTGGGGGAGATCGCGATCCGTTGCAATGTTTTTAAAATATTGATTACAAGATGTTTTTCGTGTAAGATAAAAAAATGATACTGCGGTCAAATTACGGGGAATACTAATAGAGTATGACTCGAAATGTCCAATCCTAGCGTTCTGGTAAATCAATGGTTGCATCTACCAACAACTTAGACCGATGTTATCAGTTACTCGGCATCTATCGCGGCGCATCGATAGAGGAGCTGAAAACTGCCTACCGTTCCTTGGCTCGCAAACTGCATCCCGATCTCAACCCAGGTGATGTTGACGCACATCAACGTTTTATCTCGCTCAATCAAGCTTATCAAACTTTACTCGCGGGAATTACGGCAACTGCCAAGCCTCACCCCGATCGAACGACTCAGCAGACACCAGCCAGTACGACTAAGACTCGCGTTACTACTGCGCCACCGTCAACCACCACCCAAAAACAGCCGCAAGATAGCGATCGATTGAAGTGGAAGTTGTATGACCAATTGCAGTCTTTATTAAAGCAACAACAATTTTTAAAAGCGATCGTCTTAATTGAGGGTTTAGCTCATCATTCCCCTCAAGATCGTCAGGTTTGTCAATGGCAAGGGATTATTTA
>NZ_JANLWO010000433.1:0-13028 GCF_031364565.1 Chamaesiphon sp. OTE_20_metabat_361 | reverse complement strand
TCGTCCATGCCCGCAATGTCAAAATGTCGGATGATGTGGATTTACTCAAATTAGCCGCCCGTACTCCTGGTTTCGCAGGCGCAGATCTGGCGAATTTAGTCAATGAAGCCGCTCTACTGGCTGCTCGTCACGATCGGAATGCCGTTACCATGTCCGACTTTGAAGAGGCGATCGAGCGCATCCTGACTGGACTAGAGAAGAAATCTCGCGTCTTGAATGAGATGGAAAAAGAAACGGTAGCTTATCACGAAGTCGGTCACGCAATTGTCGGTTCATTAATGCCAGGATCGGGAGCGATCGAAAAAATCTCAATTGTCCCTCGTGGCGTTGCTGCGCTGGGCTATACCCTCCAACTCCCACAAGAAGATCGCTTTTTGATGGTGGAAGATGAATTGCGCGGTCAGATTGCCATGCTCTTAGGTGGTAGATCCGCAGAAGAATTAATCATGGGCAAAGTCTCGACTGGAGCTAGTGATGATATCCAAAAAGCTACCGATTTAGCCGATCGCTATGTGACGATTTATGGGATGAGCAAACAACTTGGGCCGATGGCCTTCGACAGATCCGCCAGTCAATTTCTCGGCGGCTGGGGCAATCCCCGTCGTCCACTCAGTCCCGAAGTAGAGTCCGAGATCGATCGAGAAGTCAAACACTTGATTGACAATGCCCACCACATCGCAGGCGCAATCCTGGCACACAATCAGCCACTACTCACAGAGGTGGCACAAGTATTACTAGAACGGGAAATTCTCGATGGTCAAAAATTGCATGAATATCTCGATCGAGTAAATATTCCACCGCTATTAACTACCTGGCTACAAACTGGAGAGATTTCGATTCTCGTTCCGAGAGGCTCCGCCAACGATCCTCACACGGTAAAGATTGGGAAGATTTTCAATTCACAACATTTGCAAGAAAATTCACAACAGTAAAATCAACAAGATGCAGTCTAATCTTGTACTTTCAAATCCCATAGCTTTGGATTCGATCGTTCATTATCAATCTCACTTTATATGTACAAAGTGGCAACAAAAATCTTAGATATTTGGACTGACACTCTCGATCGTTGTGGTCGAGCTTGGTGGATTGAAGTTCTCACCGTTCAACCAAATTGTACTTACTATTTCGGCCCATTTATTAATGCAACTCAGGCTGAGGGAGCGGTGAAAGACTATGTAGAAGATTTAGAGAATGAATTCGATCAAGGCATCCAAACACAGGTTAAACGCTGTAAGCCAGTAAGATTAACTATCGACCACGATACAGGTGAATCCTCTTGATATCAATCAAGATTAACTTCAATAATATTAAATCACTAGGAGCATAATTATGTTAGATATCGACGAAATGAGCGGGCGCACGACTGATGGTGTCAGCAGCCGGATGATGAGAGCATAGCGAGATTAAATTGTTATCGATAGCGATCGCATTGTCAGTGGCTATCGTTGGCGTAGCCTACCGGAGGTAATCGGCTAAGATGATAACAAATAGCTTATGAAATTATTATCAAATTGGGGCATCACAACTAGTTGGTGGCGAGGTACTCGTGGTGAATATTGGGTAATTGCTCAAGGAGTTTTACTACTTGTCTTTGCACTGATATCACAGATTACACCTAGTTTTATTGATTTTTACTTATCTATTTGGGTGTATACAAGTTGGATTTTGACTGTTATCTTCAGTATTTTAGCAATAGTTTTCTTGGGTCGATCGCTATTCGATCTAGGTCAAAATCTTACACCATTGCCGCACCCTAGAGATGATGGACAGTTAGTGAAAACTGGTATTTATGGACTTGTTAGACATCCGATGAGCGGGGTGGTTTATCTTGCTTTAGCCTATGCGAGTTGGCAGATGAGTTGGGTGCATCTGGTGGGTTCGATCGTTTTGTTTGTGTTTTTTGATGCTAAGTCGAAAAAGGAAGAAGTTTGGCTCATAGAAAAGTTTTCAGATTATGCAAGCTACTCTAATTCTGTGAAAAAGTTGATTCCTTGGATTTATTAGTTGTAAAATTTGTGACTTAATTAAGCCGAGTAGCTAGGATTTTACAAAGAATACGCCTTGTTAAATCTAACCCAATCTTATCTTACAGAGACGTTATGTATTGGGAAGCTGTCATCGTTGGCGTAGCCTACCGGAGGTAATCGACCTCACGAGTTCCTCAACTTATCGATCTAGAGTCCAAATTGACGATCTTCTATTTGACTTGAAGGAGGTAATAGTAATGACGATTCCGCCGAGCGGAGGCTCCGCCAACGAAACCCGATTCCGCAATCGCACTGAAGCTGGGAAATTATTGGCGAGCAAACTCATCCAGTATGCCAACCGCCCCGATGTCCTCGTATTGGGAATTCCTCGCGGCGGCGTACCCGTAGCCTTTGAAGTAGCCACAGCACTGAATGCGCCCTTGGATATTTGTTTGGTGCGAAAACTGGGTGTCCCTGGCAATAAAGAACTGGCGATGGGGCGATTGCCGTTGGCGGATTTGAAGTGTTGAATGAAGATCTGCTCGATTGGTTGCGAATTGCTGGACATACCATTGCAGAAGTTGGCGAGCAGGAACTCCAGGAGTTACAACGGCGAGATCGCATCTATCGGGGCGAGCGACCACTACCGAATATCCGCGATCGGACGATCGTTTTGGTAGATGATGGTTTGGCAACAGGTTCGACGATGCGAGCAGCCATTGGAGTTCTGAAACACCAGCAACCGCAACGGCTAATTATTGCCATTCCAGTCGCGCCGCTCGACACCTGTAATGAATTGAGAGCTGAAGTCGATGAGATCGTGTGCTTGATGACACCCAAACATTTTTCTGGGATCGGTCGGTGGTATGAGGATTTTACTCAAACTACCGATCGACAAGTGTGTGAATTGCTAAATGCAACGACCTGCAATCCTCAAAGCTCGATCGCACAATCGTAGATTTAAGAAGCTAGTTTTGGATGAATTCAAAATGAATTCGGCGACCCCAATCGATATACTTCATAAAATCTATTAAGAATTTAGATTTTAAACATAGACTATCTCACAAATACTCACGAGTTCCTCATGATTTTACCCTACAGTAAGAAATAAGCAGACACTAAACTTAGTTGTCAGTGTGTACTTTAAACCCATATTCAGACCGAGAGGGGTCTTCTATGTTTTTACTACATCGACCGACTCAAGTACTTGTTGAAATTCTCGAACTCAGCGATCTATTCGATCCCTTTAAGACTGAGGTGCTCGGCATGGCTCATGCTGGAGAAGAACTGCAAGATCCCGCCTTATTTCCTAAAGCAGAAATGAGATTTCCTTCGGAAGAATCATTACCAATCTGTTGGCTAGATGGTCATTATCGCGAACATCTTCATCTCGGACAGTCCAGAATGGCAGTCTTAAAGGTATAAAGCAATCTCTAAGATAGAAATGCTTTTCCAATCGCGTTCTGGTGTGGGAAATTCAACCCTCGATCGGGGATTAAACTTCCCATCTTAATTGAGGCTAGTTTTATGAGTAATGCGATTCAATCCACTCAAGCCACAGTTGGCGGAGCCGCTCCTGCGGAAAATCTCGTTCGCGTAGCGTCTCTGGAAGAGAATCGATCCTACGACTTGATTCTAATTGGTTCAGGGATGGGTGCGCTCACTATTGCCAGCCTCATGACACAATTGCGCGGCAAGTGAGTGTTAGTTCTGGAACGCCATTTTAAAGCTGGGGGCTTTACCCATGATTTTCAGAGACAGCAGTTTCACTGGGATGTGGGGATTCATTACGTTGGGCAGATGAATGAAGGGTCATCAACGCGCCAACTGTTTGATTTAGTAACTCGGAAGGGAGTGCAGTGGCAGCAGATGCCCGAACCATTTGAAAAGTTTGTCTATCCAAACCTCACCTTCAATCTGTACGGCGACCCCAAACGGTTTCAAGCCGATCTGATCCAGCAATTCCCACAGGAACAGCCAGCGATTCGGCAATATTTCCGATATTTGCCCATAGCAGCAACGGCACTATTTCTCCATATTCCCCGCCTCAATGGGAATTGGCTATTTAAGTCGCTCGGATATTTGGGCAAACTTTGGAGTCCGATCGGGTTAGATTTGACGACAAAGGATTATCTCGTTCGCGTAGCGTCTCCTTTTTGGAGAATCGCCATTTTACTAATCCTCAGCTCAAGGCGTTATTGGTGTCGAAATGGGGGGACTACGGCGTACCTCCTGCCCAAAGCCCCTTTGCGGTTCATGCGACGATCGTCATGCACTATTTGAACGGAGCCTATTATCCAGTTGGTGGAGCGGGATCGATCGCTCAAAGCGTAAAAACAATCGTGGCGGCGCAGGGCGGACGGTTTTTGCTGAATCGAGAAGTCACTGAAATTCTAATTGAAAATGGTCGCGCCGTTGGGGTCAATGTTCGTAAAGTAAACGCCCCCATCGAGTCCCCATTGGAGACTTATTATGCCCCGATAATTATTTCTAATACCGGAGGGGCAATCACCTATCTCAAACTGATTCCAGCAGACTATCCCATTTCATTTCGGGAATCCTTGCGTCAATTTGTCCAGAAGTATGCGCCAACCACCAATGTGACGCTGTATCTGTATCTGGGTTTAGCAGACGATCCGCGTTGGCGCAGCCTCCCTGAAAGGGAATCGCTAGGCTTTCAGGGTGAGAATCACTGGATTTATGAATCGATCGACCATGATGCCACTTACGAGCAGCGCAAACAGTGGATCTTCACAGATCGGGTACCCCAATGCTACATCTCCTTCCCGTCTTTAAAAGACCCCCAAGCGACGGCACACACAGCCGAAATTATTGCTTGGGTGGATTACGAAGCCTTTACCCAGTGGCAGACTCAACCTTGGCTGCATCGAGATGCCGATTATCAGCAGTTAAAAGAGCGGATCGGTCAAATGTTAATTCAGCAAGTCGATCGTCACTATCCAGGGTTCGCCAAGTTGGTAGCTTATCCTGGGCCGAATTCCAGGGGGCATTTCCCTACCGCAAGCATTTGCAACAGCAGCAAAAGGAATTGAAGAGATCGAACAATTCCCCCCTGTGACAGTTGCCAGCATTGTCAAGCTAGTTTTAAGCCATATTTATCAAAAATTAACCTTTACATTATTAACGAGGCACGATCTTAATGTTTAAAAAAATCTTAGTTGCAATTGGTGAATCCTCTGAATCACAAGCAGTCCTAGCATCTGGATCGGCACTGGCTGAAAAATTTGGTGCCCAGATGCTGCTTGTACACATTATTAATCCCTCTACACCAATAGGATTTAGTCCATTAGTCGGTGGCATGTTTCCGATCGTTAATGATGTTGCACTCGAACAATATGCCAAGGAGTGGAAGGAGTACGAACAAACAGGTATCGATCGGCTTCAGACTTATGCAGAACAAGCTAAAAAGCGCGGGATTCAAGTTGAGGTTTCCCAGAATTTGGGCAACTCCGGATCGGTGATTTGTGAAGTCGCGAAAAATTGGTCGGCGGACACGATTGTGATGGGACGCAATCAAAAATCAATGTTGAGTGAAGTTTTTCTCGGTAGCACTAGCAATTATGTCACGCATCATGCACCTTGTTCGGTGGTGGTGATTCAGTTGCCAGCATTGTCAAGCTAGCAAAGAACATGCAACAGAAACTTTTGCTCAGATTGCCTGGTTTGCGCCAATTATTGGGCTATCAGCGAGCGTGGTTGCGGGGAGATCTGCTCGCAGGCATTACAGTTGCGGCATATCTGATTCCGCAGTGTATGGCATACGGGGAATTAGTGGGCGTTGCGCCCATTGTTGGACTGTGGACGATTCTGCCTGCGATGTGCGTGGATGCTCTATTTGGCTCGTCGTGCTAACTCTCAGTGGGGCCAGAATCAACTACAGCGGTGATGACGGCTGCGGCGATTTCGCCGTTGCTGCTGGCGGATGGGAGTAATTATGGGGTGCTGACTGCTACTCTGGCGATGCTGGTTGGGGCGATCTGTGTGGTTGCCTGTGTTGCTAGATTAGGATTTCTCGCAAACTTGCTCTCGACGCCAATTCTAGTCGGCTATATGGCAGGTGTCGCGCTGATAATGATTGCCGGACAATTGGGCAAAATTAGCGGGATTTCTATTCAAGGCAACACTGTATTAGTCGCTCCAACAGGAGAAACTGATGTTCTTCAAGCTAAATCTCGGCTAATGTTTGGAGCATTTCGGCGGTGGTAAATGGCTTAGTTAGTACTGCGCTGACTTGCTGTTTATCGACGATCGCGGCTAGATTGAGATAGGAGCCGCTCATCACCACAATTTGAACTTCGGGATTAATTTGTTGCAGAGCGAGAATTATCGATGGGGTGTCTAGATGGGGCATCATCATATCGATGAGGACGATCGCAATACGATGATGATTTTGGGTATATATATCGATCGCTTCGATCCCATCGCTAGCTAAGATGACGCGGTAGTTATACGTTTCTAATGATTCTTTGGTAATTTCACGAATTGCGGTTTCATCATCGACAACTAATACCAATCGCCCCTGCCCATCGTAGAGATCTTCGGCTGTGGTTGGAGATTCAACTTCTCGACGATCGTTAGCGGGGAGATAGATTTTAAAACAAGTACCACGCCCAACTTCGCTCTCAACCTCGATCGCGCCCCCATGCGCTTTGACGATCCCCTGTACGGTTGACAAGCCTAATCCCGTACCTGTTTCTTTAGTGGTAAAGAAAGGCTCGAAGATCCGAGCGAGCATTTCTCTAGTCATCCCTATGCCAGTATCGGCAATAGTAATCAGGATATAAGATCCCAGTGGTGGCTGGAGCTGGAGCTGGGCATAATCTGCATCGATAACGATGTTTTCCGCACTAGCCGCAATCGTGCCACCGTTGGGCATGGCATCCCGCGCATTGACAAATAGATTCATCAATACTTGATGAATTTGTGTCGCATCGATACTTACCAGCCATAGATCTTCAATATCATTGTTAACTTCAATCTCAATCGATCTAGGGAAAGTTTGTCGCGCGACACTGATGATTTCTGTGAGAATATGCCGTACCTGTAGCACCGCGCGTTCGCCATCCAGCCCCCGCGCAAAGGTGAGAATTTGCTTCACTAAACCACTACCGCGCTTGGAACTCTCTACCAACATATTCAATAATCGGCGACTGCGATCGTCCAAATTGGACAATGTTAGCGGTAAAAGCTGGGCAGCACCGACAATCGGCGTGAGCACATTATTCAAATCGTGGGCGATGCCACTGGCAAGGCTACCCAGACTTTCCAGCCGTTGAGCGCGAAGGAATTGTTGCTCTAGGGATTTTTTCTCAGTAATGTCAGTATCGACACTGAGAATCGAGCGCGGATTGCCCGCCTCATCCTGCACCAGCGTCCACCGACTTTCGACGATTACTTTTTTACCAGTTTTGGTAACTTTATGTAACTCACCTTGCCACGATCCGCGATCCAAGACACTGCTAAAGGCAATTGCGACCGCTGTTTCTGGTGGGGTATCTGGATAAAAGAGTTGGGCGGTAGTCCGATCGATCGCCTCAGTTGCCAGCCAGCCATAGATAGCTGTCGCGCCATTGTTCCAAAATTGAATCTGACCATTCAAATCCCGGACGATAATCGCATCAGTCGCAATATCGAGCAAAGCGGCTTGCTCCTGAATTTTTTGGGCGGCGGCTTTGCGCTCGGTAATATCTCGCCCTTCTGGAATCAACATCACGACTTTGCCAGTGTCATCGAAGATCGGACTGAGGGAAAAATCGACAATAATATGGGAGCCATCTGCCAAAATAGAGGGGGCTTCAAATCTGATTAGTTGACCTGTCGCCGCTTGGACGATCGCTTGTTGCAGTTGCACTTGCACGTCAGGATAATGAGTCCACCACGGAGTCGTCCAAAATGGCTGCCCACTGACATCATCCAGTGTCGCCCCGACCGCATCCAGCGCGGTGCGGTTGACTTCGAGCACAATTCCATCGGGATCGAGTAATCCCATAAACTCGAAGGTATTATCGAAAATTGCCCGAAACTTCCGTTCGCTATCTCGCAGCGATTCTTCGGCTTGCTTGCGACTGGTAATATCAAATTGAATCGATAGATACTGAAAAGGCTGCCCGCGCTCATCTAAACAGGGAACGATTGTCATGGCTACCCAGTAAAAACTACCATCTTTGGCGCGATTTTTAATTTCCCCGCTCCAGACTTGCCGGCTACTAATTACCGCCCACAAATCTCGAAAAAATTCCGATGGATGGTAGCCAGAATTGATAATTTGATGAGTTTTACCTAATAATTCTGTCTCTGAATATTGAGAAATTTCACAGAATTTATCATTGACATAAATAATCTGCCCCTGTCGATCGGTAGCGGCAACTATTGCCGATCGATCTAAGGCATATTTCTGAAATTGGAGTGATGTTAATGTTGTGTGGGCGACAGTCTCAGCCCGTTTTTGGTCGGTAATATCTCTGGTAAAACAGCGAGTATGGATGAATTTGCCATCCTTGAAAAAAGCGTGAGCATCGATTGAGACATCACAGATCGAGCCATCTTTGCGCCAGACTTGAGCCTCACATCCTCGCATCGATTCATTTCTCGATACTCGCTGCAAAAGATCGGTCAACTTTATTCGGTCTATATGAAAATTTATGAGCGGTTGACCGATATATTGAGATCGATCGTAGCCAAACATATTTAGTTCAGCCTGGTTTACCCAGACAATATTACCCTCAATATCGACCCAATTCATCCCAATTAAGGCATTCTCAATAAAATCTGAAATTCCCTGTTGACTAGCTTCTAAAGCGACATTGCACGATCGTTGCTCGGAGACCTTAATTTGGAGTTCTTCAGTTAGCAATGCTGATTCAGCAGTTCGAGCTAATACGCGCTCTTCCAACGTTTGGGAAGCTCGACGTAATGCAGCTTCTACCTGCTCTCTTCTAGCTACTTCCGATCGTAATTCCCGATTAGTTTGCTCCAATTCGGCGGCTCGATCTAGCAATTGCGATTGCAAACTATCGATTATACATAGCATTTCTAACGGATCGAGCAATTGCAATAGATTCGACTGAGTAAGAATACCCACTAATTCACCGCGATCGTTTTTTATGACCAATCGTCGAATATTTTTAGTTTGCATCACTTGCTGCGCCGCCCAGAGCGAATCTGTGGGCTGCAAACAAAACAACGGAGTACTCATCACCGCTGCGGCTAACAATTGGTCTAAATCTAGTTCAAACGCCTGAAACTGGACAACATCCCGTTCGGTGATAATCCCGACTGGGCGGAGCGGCTCATCTCCATCCATAATCACGATCGAACCGATGCCTCGTTCGACCATCATCTGCGCGATCTCCAAAATCGTTGTCGTTGGAGTTGCCTGAATTACTGCTGTTGTCATCCCTTCAGCGATCGACCGAAATCTTAATAGATTGACTGGCTGTAAAATTTGGCGAATATGCTCTGGCGTAACCACCCCGATGAGCTGCTGGAGATCGTCGAGAATCGGTAAATGTCGGATTTTGTGCTGTTGAAAGATCCCTAGCGCAGTCATCACCGTATGCTGCTCCGACAGCACCAAGGTAATCGGATCTACGGTCATTACCTCCCCGACTTGCACGCTGTGTAAATCAGTTTGACTAGCAGAAAGTTTGACTAAATCGCGTTCGGTAAAGATCCCGATTAATCGACGATTTTCAATAACTAATACCGCGCTGTGACGTGCGGCGGCGGCAATTTCGAGGACTCGATCGCTGGCGATTGGATCTGAGTTAGGCAATAGACAGATCTGTCCCTTTGCCTGACTCATTAAGGTAATTACTTTGACTAAGGGTAGAGTTGAAGTGACAATTAATGGCTGCCGATCGACGAGCGATGCCAAACTTGGTAATTTTTGGATCGGATTGGCGTTAGGCATATACGGTCGGGATAAACATCCTGTGTATCTATATTAAGCCTAGAGAAAATGCTATGCAACGCGATTTGTCACATTGCATCACACAATTATCGATCTTTGAGTATTCCAGAAAGCGATCTTACCAATCGTTTTCTGGCTAATTCTCTAGTTGGCGATCGATCCTGAAAAATCTACTAAATTACAGTTCGATTAGCGAGCTAAAACTCTCCCCGGCTCTCTGACTTGGCGTTGTATCTGCAATCAGCTTGGCAACCCGAATCGCGGAAATAATCGCGCCTTCATGCAAGCCATCGCCAAGATAGGCTCCCACATGGTAAGTGCGATAATTTCCTGCCGATCGTGGAAAGCAGCCACGGTATACAGTATTTGACACCAGAGCAGATAGTGGAATTGGGGCTGACGATGGGCTTTGATTATGAGGCACACCCCAATCTCAAGCCCACATTCCGCTAGTCCAAGCGAGCGAAAAATAATTAAAACGAAGCCATAGGAGCGTAGCGATTGTATTCTCAATAGGCTAAGACTATTGAGAATATGTCGGCGAGCGCCAAAAAGAGACTAAATCGCTAGAAAGGCTGATACGAAAGGATTCTGCATCTGATTATTTTTTAGGCGATCGAACTAGCGGAATGTGATCTCAAGTTATTTGTCTACGAACATGTTGCTGCGATGCAACCGACTAGCGCGGAACCTGCTGTTAGCAAAATTAATTGTTTGATATCTTTTGGAGGTGACTAAAAATGAGTTATGACTTCAGTAAAGTTTTGCATGTTCCATTTGATGAGGCGATCGATTGAGTCACTGCAAATCTACAAGCAGAGGGCTTTGGTATTCTGACTGAAATTGATGTCCGAGCCACGATGAAAAAGAAGCTGAATGTTGAAATGCCCAGCTACAAAATTTTGGGAGCTTGCCATCCTAATTCTGCTTATCAGGCATTACAAATTGAAGATAAGGTGGGCACGATGCTGCCTTGTAATATAATTGTGCAGGAGCAGACAGACGGCGTGGAGGTATCAGCGGTAGATCCAATTGCCTCGATGCAAGCAATTGCCAACCCAGCATTAAAAGACGTGGCAGAACAGGTTCAGTCTAAGCTGAAAGTGGTTATCGAGCATCTTTGACAGTCACAAGTTCTTCACATTCTTTGCATAAGATGACAACAGAATCGCGATCGGATTAGGGAGGATTTTATTCATTATTGCCAATCTGGGCGCGAAAATCTTTGCGATCGAGCGCAATTCACTGGCGATCGCATTGATGGTGGTTACGCTGAATACGCCGTCGCTGATGCCCGATTTTGTTTCCCGATTCCCATGGGATACCCCGACTTGCAAGCCGCACTGCTGCTGTGTGCTGGACTCATCGGCTATCGCTCACTAATGATGGCGGAAGACGCACTACGAACTATTGTAGGGCGAACGGGTATTGCGATCGATTGCCAATCTCACCCGCCGCGATGGTGAAGATTTTTTGGCATTGGCTCCCAAAATTCCGATTCAGACTCAGGTTGAGGCGTTTCCGTTAGCGGCGCCAAATGAAGATCTAGATTCGCTTCGGCGCGGTAAAATTCAAAGCGTAGCAGTTTTAACCGTTTCAGCGGTGAAGATTCTCCATTGACGTAGCATTCAGCCAGAAAAGAGAATCTGCCCAAAATATTGGGGTAGTAGTGATGCGGTGGATATTCTCAAACTCAACGAGTTTGGCTGACAATCGTCCAAACTGCTACCCGATCGATTGGAAGATTATGCCATCTTTGGCGAACCTTGATATGCACCTCGTGCTGGTACTGTCAGCAGTACTGAAAACTCCTTGCCGGATCTAATTCCACTAATCTAGTAGATACAATTAGCGAACGAGAGTTAAGCATGATATTGCTCAGAAGTATGGCCATCTGGTTCATTTTTATCGCGCTTGAAAGCCTGAACGGGACGATTCGCACTTTGTGGCTAGTGCCACTATTTGGCGATCTGCGGGCACATCAACTTTCATTCATTACCGGATCGCTGCTGATTCTGACGATCGCGACAATCTCGATCCGCTGGATCGAAGCCACCAGTTTGGCTCAACTGATGAGCGTGGGAGTCCTGTGGATGTTGCTGACAGTAACGTTCGAGGTTGCCTTGGGACGCTGGGCATTCGGATATTCCTGGGCGCAAATCGCGGCTGACTACAATTTGTTCCAAGGTCGATTGATGGCAATTGGTTTAGTTTTGCTCTTATTCGCGCCGCTGATTGCTACCCGAATTAGGGATGTTTGGATCGTTGGTGGAACCTACGGTCGGTAATCGTCCCCAAAGCACTTCCTAACGGTAAATTTACGCCAGCAATGGTCTACATCGAAGCAGAGAATCATGAATCAGATCGACAAAAACAGGGACGATTTTACCCCTAGAATTAACATGTTACGCTGAAGGTAATTACGGAGCAAAGAAATGGCAGGAAAGTTGACGCTCATTGTCGAGATGGTGACTGTGTTAGGAGCTGCAACTACTGTCGGATACTTAGCCAATCGCTTAAAGCAGCCCGTGCTCCTGGGCTATCTATTAGGTGGGATGATTGTCGGGCCAACTGGCTTGAAGCTAATTTCCTTGGACAATAATATTGAGACGCTCTCTAATATTGGGGTTGCTCTGCTGCTGTTTACCTTAGGAATTGAATTTTCGATTAAGGAACTATTAAAAGTGCGGACGCTCGCCTTTGGGGGTGGCAGCCTGCAAATTATCCTCACCATCTTGGTGGGGGGAGGATTAGCATACTGGACGGGCTGGGTGGACACGGTGCCGAAAGCCGTTTTTTTAGGGGCAGTCCTCTCGCTGTCTTCCACTGCCGTGGTGCTGAAAAGTCTGGTGGAGGGGAATGAAGTCCAAACCAGCCACGGACAAATCATGCTGGCAATTTTGGTCGTGCAAGACTTGGGCTTAGGTCTGATGCTGGCGGTGCTACCAGTATTGACTCAACCAGCCAGCGCAATTGGGCTAGCCTTGCTCAGTGCTGTGCTAAAAGCACTGCTCTTTATCGCCGGATCGATCGTCGCTGGAATTTGGCTGATTCCAGTGCTAGTCAGATCGCTGGCACGGACTGGTTCTCAAGAATTGTTTTCCCTGGGCATTTTAGGGTTGTGTTTG
>NZ_JANLWO010000398.1:0-7948 GCF_031364565.1 Chamaesiphon sp. OTE_20_metabat_361 | reverse complement strand
AATCGCGGAGCTTTATGCTCCGCGATTTTTTAGATCTGACAAAATTAATTAAATTAGATATAGCAAGATAAACAAGATAATCCAAATTACATCGACAAAGTGCCAATAAATTTCGGCAGCTTCCACACCGAAATGATTGTTGGTGCCGTAATGTTCGGATTTCATCGAACGCCACAATACCGATAAAATCAATAGTACGCCGACAGTAACGTGCAATCCGTGGAAGCCAGTTAAGACATAAAAAGTACTCGCAAATAAATTCGTTCTCAGACCGAATTCTAAATGACTGTACTCGTACAACTGTCCGCCGAGAAAGATGATGCCCATTAAGGCTGTCAGCCCAAACCACAGTTGCAAACCTTTGACATCATTTTTTTTGATGGCAGTATCGGCTTGATGGATGACTAAGCTACTGCCAATAAGGATGACGGTATTTATGCCAGGGAGGAGTAATTCGAGCTTAGGTGTGCCTGCTGGCGGCCATTCTGGTGCCATCGATCGAAATGCAAAGTAAGCAACGAACAAGCCGAGAAAAATCATGCCTTCTGCAACTAAGAACACGATCAGTCCAAAAATCCGAAAGTCAGGATGTGCTTCATGATGGCTATCGTGAGCGACGGTTTCGATATTAATTTGGGTTTGGTCGGAAATAGATCCTTGCATGGTTAGGGGATAGGGGATAGGGGATAGGGGATAGGGGATCTCTTACAATTTTCTCTCATCCCGAGCGAGCGCTCTTGTCAAGCGATAGATAAATAACAGCCGCTACGATTGGTTATGGCGCAAACCCGACTCTTGTTAAAGTCGGGTTTGTATTAGCATTAGTTTGACAATAAGGGTTTAGCTGCCTGTTGTCGTCAATACTTTCGGTGGCTCTTCAACTTCGGTGGTATCCCCATAGTCGTAAGGGCCAGTAGTTAGGACGGGTAGTACTTCAAAGTTCTCAATTTCTGGAGGTGAAGTGGTCTGCCAATCTAGAGTCAGCGCATTCCAAGGATTGCTCCCCGCTGGCTCACCCTTGTAAGCACAATAGATCGCATTAATTAAGAAGGGGACAGTCGAAATCGCCAGCACATAGCTACCATAGGTAATAAATTGATTTAAACCTTGGAATTCTGGTGCATACATGGCAACCCGGCGCGGCATTCCTTGTAAGCCGAGGATGTGCATCGGCAGGAAGGTCACGTTAAACCCAATGTAAGTCAGCGCGAAGTGGATTTTACCCCAGGTATCATTGATATGGCGTCCCGTGACTTTAGGGAACCAGTGATAGATACCCGTGTAGATCCCAAACACGCTCCCACCGAATAAGACGTAGTGCAAGTGAGCGACTACAAAATAAGTATCGTGAACGTGGATGTCAAAGGGTACCGCAGCTAGCATGACGCCAGTAATCCCGCCGATAACGAAGGTCGAGATAAAACCCATCGAAAACAGCATCGGACTGTTGAGGGTAATTTTCCCGCCCCACATGGTCGCTAACCAACCAAAGATCTTAATCCCAGTCGGTACGGCAATTACCATCGTGGTAATCATGAAAAACATCCGCAACCAGGGAGGTGTGCCGCTGGTAAACATGTGATGCGCCCAGACAATCAAGCCGAGGAAACTAATCACCATACTAGAATACGCGATCGCCCCGTAACCAAAAATTGGTTTGCGACAATGCACGGGAATTACTTCGGAGATTACCCCAAAGAATGGTAAGACCATGATGTACACCGCTGGGTGCGAGTAAAACCAGAACATGTGCTGGTAAACGACTGGTTCGCCACCACCGACGGGATTGAAAAATGCCGTCCCGGCAATCAGGTCGAAGGAGAGTAAGATCAAGGCACCAGCGAGCACGGGGGTAGCGATTAACATCAACAATGATGTTGCCAACATCGCCCAACAAAACAGGGGCATTTGCATCATCGACATACTCGGAACCCGCATCTTAATGATGGTGGTGAAGAAGTTAATTCCTCCCAAAATCGATGAAGTTCCCAGTAATAACAAGGTCATAATCCAGATGCCTTCCCCGACCTTACCTGTGAGTAAACTCAACGGTGGGTAAGAAGTCCAGCCAGCTTGAGCTGGGCCTAAAAAGAAGCTAAGAATTAGCAGTAAGCCCGTCGGGGGAATAATCCAGAAAGCGACGGCATTGAGCTTGGGAAATGCCATATCTCGCGCCCCAATCATCAGGGGGAGGAGATAGTTGGCAAATGCGCCAGTTCCAGCAGGTACGATCCATAAGAAGATCATGATCGTCCCGTGCATGGTGAACATACTATTGTATGTACTCGGATCGACCAAATCGGCATCCGGTGTGGCTAGTTCTGTCCGAATTGCTTCAGCTAATAAACCACCAATGATGTAAAAGATAAATCCAGTTACAAAGTACTGAATCCCAATCACCTTATGATCGGTACTAAATGTGAAGTAGTCTTTCCAGGTGCGATGGTGGATGACTACATCTTCTTCTTCTGTTTGTTTGGGAAGTGTTAATTCTGCTGTCATTTTCTAGGGGTTAGGTTTTGGGTTTTGGGCTTTAGGGAAAAGAGCTAATTTAGATATGTTTGACAAGCTATAGGAGCTTGGTGAGTGGGGACAGGGAAGCAATTTCGATCGCGTAGTTGATGCTGGTGGGCAGTGCCCACCCTACTTTCTACTAGACTTTCTTTACTTAGTAGATCTGGCGGAAAATCCCCTCCTTGGAGGGGTGCCCGTAGGGCGGGGTGGGTAGATCTCCGCCACTACTCAACCGAAACTATCTAACCGCAGACGCGATCGACTTGCTCATGTCATGCTGGTGGTGAAGGTGCTGAACCATCTCAGGTTTAATGCCCATTTCCTTGGCATAGGGAGCGAGATATTTGTCAGTAGACAGATTTGCTGGCTGCATCGCAATTGTCTGCTTGACAATTTCTGCTTGGGCTTGAGCCGACTGTTGCTGACTGGCAATCCAGGTATCGTACTCTTCGGGAGTGTGGACGATCATCTGCGTCACCATCGAACCATGATAACCACCGCAGAGTTCCGCACAGCGGAGGGGATAAGTACCGACTTTATTGGTGGTAAATCTCAGTTGAGTCTGTGTACCGGGAATTACGTCCTGCTTGAGTCGGAGTTGGGGAATCCAGACGGCATGGATCACATCTTGAGCGTTCATGTTGAGCTGAACTTCTTTGCCAACTGGAACGTGGAGTTCGCCGGAAGTGACATTAACTTCTGGATAGGTGAAGATCCAAGCATATTGCAAGCCCAAAACGTTGACATTGACAGCAGCCGCTTTACCTTGATTGGCTGGTGAGGCACCGACACCCAATGCAGCAATCATCGGACTACCTTGGGGCACTCCATCCATCGTTGCCGCCATCGCGCTACCTTTGCCAGCAGGCATACCGTGCATGGCGTGCATATCATTTGCGCTCGGGTCGAAACCACCCATTTCGTTGTAGATTTCAAAACTGTAGATCGAAATCCAGAGGACGATGGCGGCAGGAATTGCCGTCCAGAGTATTTCTAAGGGTACATTGCCTTCGATCGCGGCACCATCACCCAGCTCTCCAGGTTTGCGACGGAATTTAATCGCACAGTAGACGATAACACCTTGAACTAATAAAAATAATCCCGTCGAAATAGTCATCATGGCGTTAAATAAGCCATCGACGTGTCCTGCTTCTTCGGAGGCGGCAACAGGCATCAATCCGTGGTTTTGTCCGTACCAGAGGCTAACGAGGGTCAGTCCTACGCCCAGCAGGAGAGTCAGAATGGAGCTAGGAATATTCATTAATTGTTACGGAATGGAACAAAAGTTAAGGGGTTGAGATTGTTTGGGAATTGGGCGCGATCGACAGATTCAGTATTGGTATGGATATCTGTCGAACTGCCTAGATGTGGAGTGGGGGAGATTGCTGTCGATCGCGCTTTGGTGGCGAGATTGACACCAGTTTAAGATTAAAAGTTTAGTAAAATAGTTAGGATAATGACAATGTGGCGATCGAGGTAACTACTCGGACTACCTTTACTAAGGTACCGTAGCCAATTAAAGCGATCGGCACTTATTCGCATTTCTTCAGATTTTCTTTGGGATTGGCATACTTTCGCTGTTAACACAACACCAATTTTTGCCCTTAATCGAACTTTAACATTTTCTTTGGGATCTCCCGATGGTGGCGATCGAGTGCAGACACAGTAAGGGTTAGCAGGGATGGGTAGTAGTATTTACCCGTACTAACACGCGGTTTACATCCCAACATCACATAGGTATTAATGCTAGTTTGGGAACTATTGAGCTAGCGTAGCTAAAAAACTAAACCTAGGCAAACTAACTCGGCGATCGCCAAATATGTCAGATTCTGCACTTACTCCTCAATACTCCGCTCCTGTTAAGTCGTCGATTGAAGATCGGTCGCGCTCGATCGTCCAAACTCGCATCCGCCAGTCGATCTGGAAGATTGCTTTTGCGACACTGTTACTGATGGCAGTCGGTAGTGCCACTAGAGTGATGAATGCGGGCTTAGCTTGTCCGGATTGGCCCTTGTGTTACGGGCAACTGGTACCTACTCAGCAGATGAATCTCCAGGTATTTTTAGAATGGTTTCATCGCTTGGATGCGGCTCTGATTGGTTTGAGTACGCTTTCGTTGTGTGGCTCGGCATGGTGGTATCGTAGAGAGCTACCACACTGGTTGCCTTGGGCGGTGACATTTGCCCTGAGCTTGATTCTGGTGCAAGGTGCTCTGGGCGCGTTCACAGTGACTGAGTTACTGCGGTTTGATATTGTCACCGCGCATCTAGGCACAGCTTTACTATTTTTCGTTACCTTACTCTCGATCGGTACGTGTTTGCTGCCTGCACCGCCATCTGTGGCTAAGTCGCCCTCACCACTGCTCCCGCTCACTGCGGCAGTGTTGGTCTACCTCCAGAGCATCCTCGGTGGCTTAGTTGGCTCTCGCTGGGCACTGCATCAATGTTTTGGCAACTCCGAACTATGCACGGTCATGAATAGCCATCTGCTCGGAGTAGTGCCAGCGACACTGAGCTGTGTCGCGGTAATTATTGCCATCTGGCGCAATTCCAATTTACCAACATTTTATCGCAGCTTTGCGCTGACGATCGGCGGTTTATTGCTCGTTCAAATCCTCTTAGGCGTAGCAACTTTCAAGCTTCATTTGCAAGTCGAGCCGCTGACTGTGACCCATCAAGCGATCGGTGCCACCTTGCTCGGGACATTAGTTGTAGTAACTGGATTGCTGTGGCGTACCAAAACAGAGCGTACTGTTGCGGATGCAGGTAAGAGCGTCACAAATCCAGCCTAACTAAACTGTTTTCATTATTTGGCCGTGCGATTCGGCTGTCGCCAAATTAAATCATCCCCACTTCCTGTATATGCAAGAGCTTCTCGATCGATCTATTGATGCCAAACACCAAAGTTTCGCTCAAGTTATTCAAAGTTATTATCAACTGACGAAGCCGCGCATCATTCCTCTACTGTTGATTACGACAGCCGCGTCCATGTGGCTGGCTTCCGACGGTCAAACCGATCCAGTCTTGTTTCTAATCACCGTCATCGGTGGGATGCTAGCGGCGGCTTCCGCCCAAACGATGAATTGTATTTACGATCGCGATATCGATTATGCAATGGAACGGACGCGCAACCGACCGATCCCGTCTGGGCGCGTCAAACCCGTCCATGCTGGCATTTTTGCGCTAGTCTTAGCCGGAGCGTCCTTTGCGATTTTGGCTGTATTTACCAATCTCCTCGCCGCGCTGCTCGCGATGGCGGGAATTGGCTTCTACATGTGGATTTATACTCACTTGCTCAAGCGTCACACTCCCCAAAACATCGTCATCGGTGGTGCCGCCGGAGCGATACCCGCTCTCGTCGGTTGGGCGGCTGTTACCAACAGTTTGAGTATCGAAGCTTGGGTATTATTTGCGATCGTCTTTATCTGGACGCCGCCCCATTTTTGGGCGCTGTCGCTGATGATTAAAGACGACTATGCGAAGGTCGGTATTCCGATGTTACCTGTCGTCGTCGGTGAAGCCGCCACTGCCAAACAGATTTGGATTTATACCCTGTTGCTGATTCCGACTAGCTTGTTGCTGGTGTACCCGCTTGGTGCGGCTGGCGTTATCTACGGAATTGCGGCGCTAGGATTGGGTGGTGTCTTCGTGTATGAAGCTTGGAAATTATTGCAAGTGCCTACCGACAAAAGTGTGGCTAAATCGATGTTTAAATATTCGATTTTGTACATGATGTTGCTGTGTACGGCAGTAGTCGTCGATAGTTTACCCCAAACCCAAGCCGCGATCGCATCCCTGCTCAAAATCGTCGCGATCGGACACTTACACATTTGACAAGTTCGCTACTCCCGATGTTGAATATTTATAGCTGGGTTTAGTAAAATGTTGCTAAACCCAAATTCCAATTTCCGGGCGACCGAGTAGCGTAAACGATCGAAAGTGAGCGAACGAATACCCCTTGAGAATTTATTTCTACAAAGTTCATGCACCTTATGGTTGCTTTTCCAACTTCTCACCGCACTCAATTCTCATGCCTAGCGCAGATGTCCAGCACTTAGCTAGCCATCACTGGAAGACAGTCGAGCATTACTACCAAGCCCACAAATTTCACGGCACCAAGTTTGCCTATCTGATGGCGCAAATTCAAGCCGCACCGACTCCCGAACTAGCCGCGAAAATTGGCAGAGATCCAGCTCATCAAATCCATCCCGACTGGGATCGGTGTAAATGCGAACTGATGTATCGCGCCATCCGGCAAAAATTTAGCAGCCATCTCGATATTCAGCAGGTTCTACTCGATACATTAGATGCCGAAATTATTGAGGATTCACCTGTAGATTACTTTTGGGGCTGCGGTAGCGCCAAAACTGGTGCAAACCATCTCGGACGCATTTTGATGAGGGTCAGAGACGATCTTAGAGTCGATCGGGTCTAGTCCAATCTAAAACATAACCCCGGCTTACAGCAATCCTAGATAATTCATGAGAATTCTTACTCTTCCCTCTGCGCCCTTTGCGCCTCTGTCTTGATTTGCTAAACCGTCGGGTTTCCCGACGAGCGCAAATCGCTGCGGTTAAATTAACACCAAGTTCGCATCTCACAAATGATTTAGAACTGCTAGGGCAATTGCCAAGGTGCTTATGACAGCTCCCCGACTTCTTTGAAGAAGCCGGGGAGCTGGTACCAAGGTTTAATAATGTCCGCCTAAAGCCTGAAGCCTAAAGCCCAAAGCCTATTATGAAAGAGCTGCGCGACCCTTTTCTGACGCTCGCAGTTCATCGATCGACAAGTGTGGAGCCTCGGTATACACTGAATCCAATAAGATATCCAGGACACCAGCCGTGCGGGCAGTCTCGATCGCATTGTGACCGATTAATTCGCCGACATTGAGGATAATCCCATCATGGCGATCGAGAATTACGCGGGTAGTCGGACGACCTAATGCGCCCTTAATCCGCTTTTCTTCGAGGGCATGTGCGCTACGTCCCTGTAGTTCGCTAGCGGTTTCCTTGACGCGATCCCACATATTTGCCGCGCCTTCACTCATCCGTTCGCTAGCAGCACTGGTACTCGATTGCAACCGCTCGCCAGTAGTGGCAACTAATGCACCCGCACGAGATTGAGCGGCGGCTGGTGTCGATAAACCGACAGCACTCAATAGCTCTGATTCGCGGTGAGTTACTTTTGCCCGATCGATCGCTTGGGGCGTCACAATTTGCCCCTGGGCGGCAATAATATAACCCTCTGGCGTATATACTGCTGTCTGCGCTCTGCGTCCTTGTGCTTGCTCGACGGTTAAACCTGCCACCGCACCATTAAAGCGTTCGCTCAGCGGGTCGGTCAAATTACCCCCAGCAGACTTGTACAATCGATCGAGGATACCCAATCTTTCGGCGGTATCTGCCATTGACTCGTCAATCACAGTACCTGCCTTG
>NZ_JANLWO010000375.1:0-10917 GCF_031364565.1 Chamaesiphon sp. OTE_20_metabat_361 | reverse complement strand
GGGGTTTGACCGCCGAATTGGATGATAATCCCTTCGGGCTGCTCGGCTTCGATGATATTGAGGACATCTTCTTTGGTGAGTGGCTCGAAGTACAGCCGATCGCTGGTGTCGTAATCGGTGGAAACTGTTTCGGGATTGGAGTTGACCATAATTGTCTCGAATCCCTGCTTGCTGAGCGCATAGGCGGCGTGACAGCAGCAGTAGTCAAATTCGATTCCTTGGCCGATCCGATTGGGGCCACCGCCGAGGATCATTACTTTGCGGCGATTCGATGGGATAACTTCGGTTTCTTCCTCATAAGTAGAGTAGTAATAAGGTGTCTCGGCTTCAAATTCGGCAGCACAGGTATCGACTAATTTATAAGCGGGAATTACGCCTAGAGATTTGCGATAGGTGCGGACGATATCTTCGGTAGTTTTAGTTGCATAAGCAATCTGGCGATCGCTAAATCCTGCGCGTTTGACATCCCAAAGTTGGTCTCTAGTTAGGGATGTCAGTTGTTGAGTTTTGAGGAAGAATTCGGTGGTGAGGATTTCTTTGAGCTTGTCGAGAAACCACGGATCGACGCCAGTCAGATCGTAGATATCTTCAATTGACAATTTGAGCTGCATCGCATGGCGGATGCTAAAGATCCGATCGGGTGTCGGCGTCCGCAGCATCGAGCGGACTTGCTCGATCGAGGGTAAGGTTTCATCGCGATCGCAGCCCCAGCCATAGCGACCGATTTCGAGCGATCGTAGCGCCTTTTGAAATGACTCTTTAAATGTCCGTCCGATCGCCATTGCTTCGCCGACGGACTTCATTTGGGTAGTCAGTGTTTGGGAAGAACCCGCAAATTTTTCAAAGGCAAAGCGGGGGATTTTAGTAACTACATAATCGATCGTCGGCTCGAAGGAAGCTGGCGTTTTTTTAGTAATATCATTAGGGATTTCATCGAGGGTATAACCGATCGCTAATTTCGCCGCAAATTTAGCAATTGGGAATCCAGTTGCTTTGGAGGCTAATGCCGAACTTCGGCTGACGCGCGGATTCATTTCGATAACGATAAATTCGCCCGTGTCGGGATGTACGGCAAACTGAATATTCGATCCCCCCGTCTCGACGCCAATTTCCCGAATGATTTTAATCGAAGCATCCCGCAACCGCTGATACTCTTTATCAGTCAAGGTTTGCGCTGGGGCGACGGTAATCGAATCGCCAGTGTGAATCCCCATCGGATCGATATTCTCGATCGAGCAAATAATTACCACATTATCTGCTAGATCCCGCATCACTTCTAACTCGTACTCTTTCCAGCCCAGGAGGGATTTCTCGACCAAAATCTGATCTACAGGCGAAGCATCGAGTCCGGTTTGAACGATCGCTTCAAATTCTTCTTGATTGTAAGCGATGCCACCTCCGGCTCCTCCCAGGGTAAAGGCGGGCCGAATAATCAGCGGGTACGTCCCAATCTGTTTACTCACTTCGCGGGCTTCTACGGGGTTAGTAGCGATGCCTGACGGACAAACTGGCACCCCGATCCGCGCCATTGCTTCTTTAAATAACAACCGATCCTCCGCCATTTCGATCGCGGCTAATTTCGCACCGATTAGTTCGACGCCATATTTTTCGAGGACGCCGCTTTTAGCCAGACTGACGGCAATATTTAGGGCTGTCTGTCCCCCCATCGTCGGGAGCAGCGCGTCGGGACGTTCTTTAATAATGACTTTTTCGACCAACTCTGGCGTCAGCGGCTCGATGTAGGTGCGATCTGCCGTCTCCGGATCGGTCATAATCGTCGCTGGGTTGGAGTTGACTAAAATCACCTCAAACCCTTCCTCTCGAAGTGCTTTACAAGCCTGAGTACCAGAGTAGTCAAATTCACACCCTTGTCCGATCGCGATCGGCCCAGAACCTTAGAGTAAGATTTTGTGTATGTCAGTCCGGCGAGGCATATTTATTTAGGGGGTAGATGGGAGATGGGAGATGGGAGATGGGAGATGGGAGGGGTAAGAGGTAAGAGGTAAGAGGTAAGAGGTACGGGGTGAAAATTATGAATTCCGAATCTATCTTAAGGGGTTTAGGGTGCTTGGTGAGAATTTTTTTGAGTCTAGACCGCCTGCGAAAGTAAAAACAAAATCTTTTCTATTATTGTTTTATCTGTAGTTTTCCCTAAAGCCTATAGCCCAAAGCCTAACTTTCGCAGGAAGTCTTTTGAGCGAAGGTGTCACGATCGGCTATAAATCGGGAACACTATAGCATGAGACGGTAATTTTGTAACGGCAGCAACAGATCGGTGGCTGCGTACTCAGTCGCTCGCACTTAAATTCAGGTTTGGCATTGCATCTCCCACGGACTCTTCAATTCTCGCTGTTGGTGGTAATCACCGTTTATTTACATCAAATTTCGGCACTTTCTAGATATTCGTACTAACTTATGACCACTCTCAATCCAGCATCAGATTTACAACAGGAGCAGCTTTGTCAACGACTCGTCCAATCTGTCAACCAGACGCTGACGACGCATCAACAACAGTTGCAACTCGAACGGGAACAGATTAAATGTTTGACTCAACTCCTCAGCTCGTGCGAGAACTTCAGTGTGGACGAACATTGTCTCAGTGCTGTCAAGCGATTGACAGAACTGCTCGATCGCCATCAAAAAGCTGCCGATCGGGTTTATGATGTCCTCACTACCCTGACGCAAGCCAAGGACGCTCAAGCTTTGACGCTCGATAGTCGTGGCGAACTGGCAACCTCGATGAAGCTCCAATTGGGCGAGCTGGCAAAACGATTGGGCATCGCGCGACTCTCAAAACTCTCATCGGCAACTCATCATCAGACCCAATGGTCGAAATTGATGGCAGCGCATCGCGACCCTGATGGTTATCAATGGCAGTTTCCTGGTTTCAAGCGGGGTTTTTTCCATCAGACACACTTACAAGTTGTTGGGACTAAGACTGTCAATCTTGTCACAGGTTCATCTTTAAACTAGTAACGATCGCTACAACTGCTGAGGCTACTGACGATATTTAATCACTCAGTAGCTTAGTAATTTTGCGCAGCAATTGTTCGGGATTTATGGGCTTCCAAAGATAATCATCGACATATTGCTTGCTAATCGGACTGATAATATCGTCTTTAGTGGCGAGTGCTAAGATCTCGACCTCGCCAATGGTACTCGATTTGCGGATATTGCCGATCGATCGATCGACCGTTTGGGCATCCAAAGCCAAGTCGATAATCAGCAGATCTGGCTCGAACATCGCTATTTGTCTGAATGAGGATTCGGCGGATAATAGCCACGTCACCTGATATCTGGCAGCGGTAAGAATATCACACAGGAAGTTAGCGATCTCTTCATCTTGTTCGAGCAAGACAATCCGGTTGGGAACTGGATTGAGTTCGGGATCTTGAAAAACTAATGTTTGCCCCATCGCCTGCCAGTCATTGCGATCTGATACTTGCAATGGCTGAGTCGCTAACCGGACTGTAAAAGTCGAACCAGAACCGACAATCGAATCAACTTCGATCGATCCACCGTGTAGTTCGACTAATTGTTGGGTAATTGCCAATCCCAATCCCATCCCCCCGAAATCGCGATCGAAGTTATGGTTGAGCTGATGAAATTTTTTAAATAATCGCGGAATTTGCTCGGATTCGATCCCGATGCCACTATCTTCGACTTCTAGGACTGCATAGCCATCTTCACTCCAAGCGCGGACGAGCACGGTGCCATGCGCTGGTGTGAATTTAATCGCATTAGTTAAAATATTTAATAATATCTGGCGCACGCGTTGGGGATCGCCGCAGAAGCGGAGATCGCGACCGTCATCTTGAGTTAACTCGCTGCCATCTTTGATGATTTGTACCTCAAGGTTTATCTTCCGAATCTCGGCTTTAGGCTTGACAACTTCTACGATTTGCTCGATCGATTTCGCTAGGGAAAATTCACTGACTTTCAGAAAAGTCTTACCAAATTCTAGTTTGTAAAAATCTAAAATATCATCGATTAATTCCGACAAATGTTCGCCACTATTGTTGATAATCTGGATGTAGTGCTGTTGGCGTTCGGTCAAATTGAGTAAAGGCAATCTCAGCAAAGTAGCTGATAAACCTAAAATACTTGTTAGTGGCGTTCTTAATTCATGACTTAGTAGAGCCAAAAATTCTGTTTTCGATTGATTTGCTGTTTGCGCGACAATCACAGCATCGCGGAGATCTTGAGTGCGTTCGCTCACTCTTTGTTCGAGATCTTGAGTATGCCAAAGGCTATCATTGTACAACTCAGTACGATCGATCGCCAGCGCTAAATGTTCGGCAACCTGTTGCAGAAATTGAGTCTCGCGCGGTTGCCAGTGACGTGACGAGTGGCATTGATGTGCGATCGCCAAACCCCATAGTTCCGACTTGACAACGATCGGCACTACCAGCTTAGACTTGATTTGCGATCGCGCCATCAATTCTAACATACATTCATTTTTGGCGTACTCCAGATCGACGCGATCGATCGCTCTACTCATCCCCTCTCGATATCGCTGCCACAGTTGTGGATCGTCAAAACAATCTTGGTGTTCGGTAATATTTAAAACCGAGTCAAGCTCCGCTGCACCTAACGACTCATAAGCAACTCTTCCAGTACCAGTATAAGTAGTAAAGTCGCGTCGGTAGGGTCGAGCGACTCTACCGACGCCCAGCCCTTCAGCCCCGAAATCAAATTGATAGATAATCAATCGATCTGCTCGTAGAAACGTCTGTACTCGCTCCACTGTTGCTTGCAAAATGACCGATAAATCTAATGTTTGATAGATTTGCGTAATAATATTATTGAGTAAATTTGCCTGTTCTACTTGCGCTTGCAGATGAAGTTCGCGTTCGCTGCACATACTAACCGTCGGCGAATTACTTTTAACAATCGCATTCAATAATAATTGCGTAAAACAACTTTGCAGCTCGCAATTGTTAGTAAAATTAGGATCGGCAATTAACCCAACTGTTGAAGGCAAGTAGTCTAATAGTGGCTGAATAAATTCATCGATCGATGTCGGTTCAAAGCTGATTTCGATCGCGATTTGCTGCGAATTGTCTCGCTCTATGAGTGTCCCAGTTAATAATGCTTGAAAGCTGTCTGACTGGAGCAAGGAAAATTGCGGTGAATTTTGAAGCGATATCACTGCAAGAGTATCGCTGTCACTAATAGCCGACTCTGGGTGACATTGCAGTTGGGCATTCGTTACCAATCGGACTTCACCGCCGCAAGTAGAGCTGCTGCGATCGCAAATTATCTTTGCCATTTGTTGCCACAGATCGCGCACGATCTCAAACGTATTCAGGGGGTAATCACCCCGGATGGTAGAGGTCAAGTTAGACATTGGCGAAGCTGACGATCCAGATGGAAATTAATGTAAGTAGTAATTGACGATCGAACGTGAAGAAATTGTTAAGATACGAGCTAAAAATTCGCCGAATGTAAAATAGTTACCTTTCCGGTAACTCCTGTTGCTGCAAAGGCTTGTCATGGCAACAGCAATTTATTTTTTATCGGCCATATCTACTAGCTACTAGTCTAGCCCGATCTAGATTATTTTTAAGCAATCCTTAATTTTCATTACTGGAATGGGGGAGGAGGGAGGGGGAAAGGGGAAAGGGGGGATGGGGGGATGGGGGGATGGGGTGAAACTATTCAATTACCTCTTACCTCTTACCTTTTACCTCTTACCTCTTACCTTTTACCTCTTACCCATTCCATCTCCCATCTACCCTCCCTCCCCTCTACCCATCTACCCCTCCCCTCTACCCTCTATCCCCTAACCCCTGATAAGATGAATCAGCTAGTGGAGGAGAAGACCTGTGGGAATGCGAGTTATTATTTTACGGCACGGACAGAGTAGTTATAATAGTCAGGGGCGCATCCAAGGGCGGAGCGATTTATCCGTGCTGACCGATCGGGGTTTAGCGGATGCTAAGCTCACAGGTGAGGCATTTCAGGGTTTAAAATTTGACAAGGTTTACAGTAGTCCGCTCCAAAGAGCGCAACAGACAGCACGGACGGTATTAGCGCAATTGGGGCAGCAAGAGCAATTACAGGTAGACGATCGCTTATTAGAAATCGATCTGCCCTTGTGGGAAACCATGTTCAATCAGGAAGTTCGCGAAAAATACGCAGCCGCATATCGCACCTGGAAAGAACATCCTCACGAATTAAAAATGTCATTACCGCAGGCGGATGGCACCGAGCGAGACTTTTTTCCAGTTCTAGATTTGTACGCGCAAGCGACAGCATTTTGGCAAGAAATCTTGCCGCAGCATCAGGGGCAAACAATCTCGATCGTCGCGCACAATGGCATCAACCGCGCGTTGATTAGCACGGCACTAGGGATACCAGCTCAGCTTTACCACAGCATTCAGCAGTCAAATTGCGGCGTTACAGTGCTAAATTTTAGTGGCGGTTGGGGCGAAAATGTCCAGCTAGAATCGCTCAATCAAACCAGTCATCTCGGTCAACAACTTCCCACACACCGTCCGCCAGATCGAGGGCCGCGCTTGTTGCTGATCCGGCATGGTGAAACTGACTGGAATCGCGCGGGTAAATTTCAAGGGCAAATCGATGTGCCGCTCAACGATAACGGACGCAATCAAGCCAGTCTAGCCGCTGAATTTTTAAAAACCACTCAAATCGACTTCGGATTTACCAGTCCGATGTCCCGTCCCAAAGAGACAGCCCAAATTATCCTGCAAGAGCATCCGTCACTCACATTACACGAGGATGCCGATCTGCGCGAGATCGGACACGGACTCTGGGAAGGCAAGTTTGAAGCCGAGATCGACGCTGCATATCCCGGCGAGTTAGAGCGGTGGCATACTCATCCCGAGTCCGTCCAAATGCCTGAAGGTGAAAATCTCCAAGGTGTCTGGACACGGGCGACTGCGGCATGGCAACGGGTATTGCAACAGGTGGGCGATACCCCCCAAACGGGAATCGTCGTCGCTCACGATGCGACTAATAAGGTATTGTTGTGTTCTCTGCTGGGACTAGGTTTAGCAGATATCTGGAAGATCAAGCAAGGTAACGGTGCGGTGACGGTTATCGACTATCCAGATGGCATTGCAGGTCAGCCAGTTATTCAAGCTTTGAATATTACTAGTCATCTGTCGGGTGGTATCCTCGATAAAACCGCCGCTGGCGCACTTTAGTAGCCTTTAGATTTTCAACTCACATGAGTTGTTTGTACTGCGGCGGAGATTTTTACCCCATTCCCCCTTATCAAGGGGGCTTTTGCCCCCTCCCCTTTATAAGGGGAGGGCTGGGGTGGGGTAAAGATCTCAGCCGCAGTCGATCCAACTTTTGAATAGACCTTAGCTTCAGAAGGGGAGAGGGCAAATCTTGCTTCAAAATCAGAAAAGATGAACCAATTATTCCAACAGGTAAGAATATTAGACCCGATCGAGCGTCGCGATCGAGTGGTGGATATATTAGTTATCGATGGCGTCATTCAGGAAGTCTCAGACAATACCCAACTGCCAACCGGTCTAGAGACTATTCCCGGACAACAGCTCATCCTCGCGCCCGGTTTGGTCGATTTGTACAGCCATAGCGGTACCCCCGGACATGAGGAGCGCGAAACTCTGACATCGCTCCTCAAAGCTGCCCGTGCAGGCGGGTTTGTCTCAGTAAATATTTTACCCGATACCCTCCCAGCACTCGATCGAGCTAGTAGTATCATCAGTCTCGATCGTGAGTACCACCAACTTGCCGCCCAGATCCCCAACTGTCCTCAACTCGGCTATTGGGGCGCACTGACTCTCGGTGTCGAAGGTGCTGCCATGACCGAACTCGCCGAACTTGCTACTACTAATATTACAGGCTGGGCGGATGGACGGGCGATCGCCAATCCCGCCCTGATTCGGCGACTACTCGAATATCTGCAACCATTCGATCTCCCGATCGGATTATATGCGCTCGATCGCCAATTACGCGGTCAGGGACTCGCCAGAGCTGGAGCTGCCGCACTCAAATATGGTCTACCCGTCGATCCGGTCAGTAGTGAAACAGCCGCCCTCGCTGCCATTATCGAAATTGTCGCCGATATCGCTACCCCCGTCCATCTGATGCGAATTTCCACCCGTCGGGGTGTCGAACTAATTACCGCCGCCAAACAACGGGGCATACCAATTACGGCCAGTACCACCTGGCTGCACCTAATTGCCAATACTCGCGACTTAGCCACCTATGACCCCAATTTCAAGCTGACGCCGCCGCTAGGCACCGCAGACGACCAAATTGCCCTGATTGAGGGGATTAAAACAGGAGTCTTAGATGCGATCGCCATCGACCATCATGCCTATACCTATGAGGAAAAAACAGTCGCCTTTGGGGAAGCTCCCGCTGGCGCGATCGGACTAGAATTGGCACTACCATTACTGTGGCAACAGCTAGTCGTCACGGGTAAATTAGCCGCGATCGAGCTGTGGGCGGCACTGAGCAGCAAGCCAGCTCAGTGTCTGCACCAGTCTCCCCCGACTCAACTTATCTTATTCGACCCCTACGAGTCATGGTTAGTCACCCCCACTAGTCTCAACTCTTTGGGTCGTAATACCCCATGGCTGGGTCGAGAAATTATTGGTCGAGTAAACGATCTCAATAATTCTCAATTAATTTAAATAGCTAAATGTATAGCTCGAAATCTGTGAGGAGGGGTAGCAGTAGTGATTTCCATCCAAATAGCTCATAGTTGAATCGTTGGCGAAGCCTACCGGAGGTAATCGCCAAATGATAGACTGATGCCATCACATCCAATTTTTAGTGTGGTTTGAAGTGTGGAGTCTATGATGTTTAAGCAATCCGTTTCAGCAGTTTTACTAACCCTATCTTTAGGTAGTTTAGTTAGTTGCGGTAGCAAAGTGGCCGAAAAGCCAGTCGATACCGTCAGAACAGCCACTAATGGCGCAATGACCGCGACTGGTAATAAGCCAAATGGTGCGCTAGCTGTCGTCCCGGCTGGGGTGACGATCGATACCGATTTGCAACAAGAATTATCGAGCGGTAAAAATCGCGATAATGAAAAATTTACCATCAAAGTTAAGAATAATTCTGTTAGTAAATACCCGGCTTTAAAAGATGCCACGATTGAAGGGCATTTAGAAAAAGTTAATAAAGCTGCTAAAGGGAAGAAAGCACAGATGAATTTAGCTTTCGACAGTCTCAAGCTCAAAAATGGCGATCTCCTCCCGATCGATGCGACATTAGTAAATACTAGAGTTGAAACCAAAACCAAAGGTCAATTTCTCAAAAATGCAGGCATTATTTTAGGTGGGACGATCGCGGGTAACTTTATCGGCGATAAAACCAAATTCAAGCATGGTAAATTAGCTGGTGCTGCCGCCGCTACCGCATTTGTGCTATCGAGTCCCGGCGGTGAAGTCGTCCTCAAAAAAGGTACGGATCTCCAACTCAAACTTAAGTCTAATCTAGACCCAAACTAATCTTGAGTAAGTAGACAGGTGTAAGTATTTATTAGTAAGAGTAAGTAAGTAGGGTGGGCACTGCCCACCATCAGGGTTTCAGATGATTCTAGTAGTTAAAATAATTGTGCCGACCTGCTTAAATGTAAGTATTTATTAGATAGATATTGCCTGAAACCTAGATGGTGGGCAGTGCCCACCCTACTTCGGTGCTTGCTTCGGTGCGTTACGCTTCGCGATAACACACCCTACAGTATTCTCTTACCTATTACCTATTACCTATTACCTCTTACCTCTTACCTCTTCCCCCTTCTCCCTCGCCCCTTACCCATCCAAGTACAAGCCAGCGCGATCTGGCTGCATTGACTTTGCTATAATGCCATCAGCGTTAGATTTTCACTCGGTCTGGAAGACTTTCAGCCAGCAACGATCGCGAAGCCGATCGAGTGTGGGCTTGAGGCTAGATATTGGGGATGGGCATAGGCTAGAGTAGTTATTATGGTTTACGAAGCAGATTTGAATTTCCAAGAGGATGAAACGGAGATAGATAGTCCGCTTGAGATTCTGGATACGCTGGCGGTGCTAGATGCCACCCCAGAGCCACCGAAGCCAGATCCAGAGGAAATGTTACCTTTACTCACTCATGCCGTTACCGCCCAGCGGATGATGGCAGCACGGGCGTTCTGCGAAATTCAAGATTCCCGCGCCATTCCCCATTTAATCGTCTTACTCGCCGATCCGTGCCCGTTGGTGAGAGTTGCGGCTACCTATGCGCTAGGACGCAACCCCAGCACCGATGCCGTCGAACCCTTGATTTTGCAACTCGATCGAGATTGGAATGGTTATGTCCGCAAAGGCATCGTCTGGGCATTGGGCAATTGTCGCGATCTTCGCGCTCTCAAGCCGCTATTACGCTCCCTCAAGATCGATATATCTGCTGTCCGCCTCTGGGCGGCTAGTGCCCTCGGACAAGCTGCCGATCTCAGTTATGAGGCTGTTATCGCTACCGTACCGCCGATCATTGAAGCTTTAATTAACGACCCCTTGGCAGCGGTGCGCAGTAATTGTGCGTGGTCGCTGGGAAGACTGTGCCGGGAATTGCCCTCGAATGTGGTGTATGCTACGGCTGTCGATGCACTGATCCAAGTCTTGGAAGAAGATGCCGATCTGGGTGTCAGAGATGATGCCAAATCGGCGCTACTCAAACTCGGCGACCCGCGCGGCGTTCAAGCGATCGAAAATCTCGAATCCGAATCCGAATTACCGCTGTAAGTAGCTGGATATAATTAAAGTGAAATTGACGAAATCGCCCTCACCCCGCCTTCGCCTCCGGCTCTGGCTCCCCTCTGTCTTGTCTTGCTGCAAGGTTGCGCTGTCTTGACCCAAACACATGGGTCGGGAACCTCCGCGTGATTTGGGTCGCTAAACCCTCGGGGAACCCTACGTATGGCGCATCCGCTGTCTTGAAAAGGTGCTT
>NZ_JANLWO010000358.1:0-1521 GCF_031364565.1 Chamaesiphon sp. OTE_20_metabat_361 | reverse complement strand
AGCACCTTGAAGATCGCCAGATACTTCTCCTGTACTGATAAAGATGGTTTTCACGGCAAGAGGGAATAGAGGGTAAGAGGTAAAAGGTAAAAGGTAAAAGGTAAAAGGTAATAGGTAATAGGTAAGTAGCTAGGTGAAATTAAATGTAAGATGCCAGCCCTTTGCTCTCACCCCCAACCCCTCTCCCAAGCTTGGGAGAGGGGAGCCAGAGCCGGAGGCGATGGCGGGGTGAGGGCGATTTCGTCATTTAGTCTCCCAGTCCCCCCATCCCCCATCTCCCATCTCCCATCTACAGCTTGGCTAAAATTTCCGCAGCGACACGATCGCAGACGCCAGGATCTCCCAAAGCCGATCGCATCTGAGTATAATCAGCTAACATCCGATCGCGGCGTTCGGGATTTAAAATTAGTTCGAGACTTTCGGTAGCAATCCGATCGGGAGTAGCTTCATCTTGCAATAATTCTGGCACGATCGGCTTCATTTCGACTAGATTGGGTGGCGACATGTATGGAATTGAAAACTTGACTACATGTTTGGCAATCCAAGCTGTTACTTTACTGACTTTATAAACTACGACTTGGGGAACATTTAGTAATGCTAATTCGAGGCTAACTGTACCGCATTTAGTAATCGCTAAATCTGCTGCTGATAAGACTAAATCGGCATTTTCGGTGACTAGAGTTGCATTAATTTGATACGCTTGAATCTGACTTTCGATCTCTGCGACAAAATCTGGACGAGCTAGCGGAATCCAAAACCGCACATCGGGTAATCGATCCTGAATTTGCCGAGCGGCTGCAAAAATATCGGGGAGGATATAAGTTAATTCTTGCTGGCGGGAAGCTGGAATCAAGGCTATGGCTACTTCTTCCCCAGTAATTCCTAACTTGTCACGCGCGATTTTGCGGCTGGCGAGAGTTGCGATCCGATCGACTAAAGGATGTCCGACGAATGTTGCTTTAGCTCCTTGCTCTGTAAAATACTGGGCTTCGATCGGAAAAACTGAGAAGATTTCATTGATAAAGCTAACGATTAATTTAGCTCTTTTATGTTGTCTCGGCCAGACCCAATCTTGAGGCGCAATATAGAAGTCTATTTGGAGATTTGGAAATAAATTCCTGGCGTATGTACCGATACTAATATTCGGATCTACATAGTCGATAAGGATCAGCACATCGGGCGGAGTGGCTTTTAAATACTGTTTGGCAAGATTCCGCGCTTGGATGGAGGGGCGCAAATAGGCTCGTGCCTCCCACACACCGATCGAACTGATAAATGTAGTGTCGGCGATGATTTCCGCGCCTGCTGCGGCCATTTTACTGCCACCGAGCGCGACGATCTTCAGGTCGATTCCTGACTTGTCGGCTAGTCGCTTGAGTGCGGTGACGAGTAGGGCACCCTGAAGATCGCCAGATACGTCTCCAGTGCTAATGAAGATGGTTTTCACAAAAGAGGGGATAGGGGATAGGGGATAGGGGATAGGGGTGACAAGGAGAGGGGAGACGGGGAGACGGGGAGACT
>NZ_JANLWO010000352.1:0-9015 GCF_031364565.1 Chamaesiphon sp. OTE_20_metabat_361 | reverse complement strand
CCCGGTATGAGTGCCAGTCTCGCTTGCTGCTTTGTAGTAGCGAATGGCATCAATCGTGCCGCTTTTGGCACTTTGAAACTCCATCCCTAGTTCGTAGTCGCCCGCACTGCCCGTCCCATCGGTAGCATTAACCACCGTAGGGGTTTGGGTGGTAAAAAGACTGGGCAATACTCCTTGATATGAATTCCTCACAGCATCTGTCAATGACAGATCTGCTTCAATTGTGCCTGTGGCATATTCCAGAGTCCAGTCGCCACCTTTGGCAGCATTACCCGTCGTATTTATAGAAGCAGCTACATCAGCACCTGTCAAGTTAGAGATTTCATTAACGAAGGCTTGTCCCGATTGCCCATCGGCAATATTACAACCATAAAAAAGAATATCCGCCTCTGGCGCGAGAGCGGATTTCCATTGCTGGAGATCGTTTGCATAGTGTTGCAAAGAGTTCGCACTCAGGGAACTATTACCCAGTTGCACCTGTGAGATATTGCCGTGAGAGATAATATCAATGCTTGATAAACCCCGATAGTTTTTTAGAGCCTCAGTGATTTGAGCGATTCCATCTCGGCTAGGATCTAAGAGAATTTTGACATCCGAGCGCAGGTTTGCCATGACTGTCGCAGCATCATCGATATTCCGATCGATAAAAGCAATAGTTTGCGGACTGATTAAATTGCCGCTAGATACCTTTGGTAATTCAAAGGGGTTTACAAATTTTTGAGGCTTTAATAATACTTCGTCAGCAAAATAATTGTCTGGTATCGTCATGGCTCTTGAATGTTGTTTTCGGTTGAGTAACGAACTAGCAGGATATTACTTTATTCTGCTCTCAAAGTAACTTGAATGTAAATCAGACGAACGACGTAAAAATACAACCATTTATCTATACCTTCAGTTTATCAATAGAACATCGCGTACAAATATAGTAGATATTTCACTTTTGCAAAGATTAATTTAAGCTATTATGCTTAGATTAATCTTTGAATGTTAGCGTAATTAACGATCGCAAGCAACATTCCGCTTGATTATGTAGCGAAATCCTGGTATTGAGTGGCAATTACTTTACCGATTTCCAATGAAGAAGTCGCTGCTGGTGAAGGTGCATTACAAACGTGAATGGAGTTGGGCTTTTTGACGATCGCAAAATCGTCCATCAGTCTACCATCACGCATCAAAGCTTGCGCTCTCACACCTGCATCGCTGGGTACGAGATCTTCAGCTCTAATTTCGGGAATTAGTTGTTGCAAGCTGCGAACGAATGCGGCTTTACTAAACGATCGAATCATTTCCTGCATTCCCTCATCGGCATGTTTGAATGCTAGTTTCCAAAATCCCGGATAAGTCATAACTTCAGCAAAATCTTGGGGATCGAAGTCTGTTTTTTTGTAACCTTCCCGTTTGAAACTTAGGACGGCATTGGGGCCAGCATGGATATTTCCGTCAATCGTCCGAGTAAAATGAACGCCTAGAAATGGAAAGTTGGGATTGGGAACTGGATAGATTAAATGTTTGACTAAATACCGTTTGTCCGGCACTAATTCGTAGTACTCACCTCGAAAGGGAACGATTTTGGCTTGAGGATCGACACCATCGAGTCTCGCAATTCGATCGCTATGTAAGCCCGCACAATTGATCAGATAGCGAGTTTCAAAGCTACTGTTGGTGGTGGCGATCCGATGTCCATCAGTTAGCTCGATAATTTTTTCAACTTTGGTATCGAGATAAAGATCGCCACCCAAAAGTTCGATCGAGTCGGCATATTTTTGACAGACTTGCTGATAATCAACTATGCCAGTCGAAAAAACGCGCACTCCGGCTAGGCAGCTCACATGAGGCTCGATTTGACTAACTTCTGCTGCGGTGAGTTTGGCAACTTTTATGCCATTATCGATACCGCGTTGATAAATGTTTTCGAGTAATGGTAGCTCCTGCGGTACCGTTGCTACGATGACCTTGCCACAAACCTCATGGGCGATGCCATTCTCTTGGCAAAATAGCACCATCGAATCGGCACCAGCACGGCAGAGTTGAGCTTTGAGACTGCCCGATTTGTAGTAAATACCAGAATGAATCACACCGCTATTATGACCCGTTTGATGGCGACTCCAGCCACTTTCTTTTTCCAATACGGCAATTCGCCGATCGGGATTAGCTTGCAATAGAGCCATTGCGGTTGATAGTCCGACGATGCCGCCGCCGATGACGATCGCGTCATACATAGATGTAACTTCCTAAATTTAGATCGATAGATTTTTTAAGGCACTCACAACTCGATCGAGATCTGCATCAGTCAGTTGATGAAACAGGGGGAGCAAAATACAATTGTCTTGAGCTTTTTCGCTTTCAATCAGTCGATTGCAACTGCCGGGTTTGCAGTCACAGCCAGATCTATTCACACCACAAGACCACTGTTGTTGTTGATAGGCTGGTTCGCGATGCGTACACATAATCCCGCGCCGAGTTGCAATCCCCAGATCGAGTAATTGTTGCATCACGGATACCTGTGCGTACTTACCAGTCAACCGCACGCAGAAGCTCTGCCAATTGCTATGCGCCCACTCTGGCTCAATCGGTAATTCCAAACCTTCGATATTCGCTAAAAGTTCCTGATATTGTTGCGCCAAATAGCGGCGACGGGCGACAATTTCTGGCAGGCGTTTGAGTTGTTCGCGTCCGACGGCGGCTTGAATGTCCGTCATCCGATAGTTGTAACCCAAAACGGGGTAAGACTCAAAAATCACTTGTTTGGAGCCGTGACGGACGGTATCGGCGACACTCATGCCATGTTGTCTCAACAGTCGAAACTGTCGATCCCATTGGGCATTTTTGGTTGTCAACATCCCACCATCGCCAGTCGAAATTACCTTGCGGGGATGGAAAGAAAAACAAGCAATATCACCATGCGGCTTGCCAATTTTCTGCCACTCATCATCCCAGAAAATTTCACTGCCGATCGCACAAGCTGCGTCTTCAATTACAGGTAGATTGTGTTGATGGGCGATCGCTAAAATTGCTTTTAGATCGCAAGGCATTCCAATTTGATGGACTACCAAAATCGCCCGGGTCCGATCGGTTATAGCATCAGCAATTAAGATTGGATTGATATTATAAGACTGCGGATCGATGTCTACAAATACGGGGACAGCCCCACAATAGCGGATGCTATTGGCAGTCGCAATATAAGAATGACTGACCGTAATCACCTCATCGTCAGGCTGTACGCCCACTGCCAAGAGTGCCAAGTGCAATGCTGTGGTGCAATTGGAGACAGCGCAAGCATATTCAGCCCCAACGTAAGCGGCAAACTCTCGCTCGAATGCGGCAACTTCTGGCCCTTGAGTAACCCAACCAGACATGATGGCACGACTAGCGGCTTGGGCTTCAGCTTCGCCCATCCAGGGTTTAGCGATCGGAATATTTTGCATTAAATTATTAAATGATAATTTTTTGGCAGTTATCTTAAGAGAACTTGAGCGGCAGAACACGAAATTTTATTTCAGGACGGTGTTGGAACGAAGCAGATCTCTAGCTAGATCCCTGACTTCTCGAAGAAGTCGGGGATCTGTTGTACCTCGCCAAATTACTTATCTCCTTTTGTTTTTTGTGCGTGCCACCAAGCTACAAGTCTCCGCAAACCTTCTTCTAACGAGACTTCAGCTTCAAAACCCAACAAATCTCTAGCTTTAGTTACATCTGCCAGTCGGCGCGCAACTGGATTTACCTTCCGCTCTGGCCCATATTCTGGTTTGAGATCCGAACCCATGACCTTCGTCAAAGCAGATGCCAGATCGTTCAAGCTACTTTCGACACTGCTGGCGATATTAAAGACTTCATCCGTGACATCGGCTTTAGCTGCCAAGATATTCGCTCTGGCAATATCTTCGATATAAATAAAGTCCATCGTCTGCTCGCCATCGCCAAAAATCAGTGGCGGTTGCCCAGCGATGATGCGTTCCATCCAGCGGATTAACACCTCAGTGTAGACACCATAAATATCCATCCGGGGGCCATAGACATTAAAATAACGCAGGGCAACATAGTCTAACCCGTACATGTCATAGAAGCTGCGGAATAAGGCTTCGTTAAAAATTTTGGTCGCACCATAGAGAGTGCGGTTATTGTAAGGATGGTGCGATTCTTTGGTCGGAAATGCTTCTGCCATCCCATAGATCGATGCAGAGGACGCAGCAACAACTTTTTTAACTTTAGCTTTAACGGCAGCTTCTAAGACGTTGTAAGTACCATCTGCCATTACTTCTAGTGCCAGCCGAGGTTCGGCAGCGCATTGAGTGATCCGAATCGCGGCTTGATGGAAAACAATGTCTACGCCATCCATCACTTTATCCAGAATTTGAAGATCGCGGATATCGCCTTCAACTAATTTGACTAAACCGCTAGACATGGCTCGATCGAGATTGGACATTTGCCCACGCGTAAAATTATCAAGAATGACAATTTCAGCTACATCTTCTTGGACTAGCAGATCGGCAATATGCGAACCTACTAAACCTGCTCCACCCGTAACTAATACTCGACTATTTTTCATTTTTTATCCTATGTTCTATTCTAATGGTTGATATCCTTCGCGCCAACGTAAAAATCTAGCCGGAACGCCAGCAACGATCGCATAAGGTGGCACATCCTTGGTAACTACGGCTCCAGCACCAACGATGCTACCTTCTCCAATGGTTACTCCGGGTAAGAGTGCGGCATTCATCCCGATATCAGCTCCCATTTTTACTGTGACCGAGGCGATCTCTAGGTTGGTTTGGATAATCGGAATGTCAATGGGCAAGGCTGTATGAGTCGAGCCGAGGACTTTTGCCCCAGGCCCCCAGCCAACGTAATCTTCAAGAACCAGATTGCGAGCATCCAAGTAACTCTGCGGCCCGATCCAAACATTGTTGCCGATCCGACAAGTACCATCGAACCGCCCTTGAATATAGCTTCCAGAACCAATGAAGACGCGATCGCCGATCTCGAAGGTTTCTAAATGCTTAAACCCGACTCCTGTGCCAATTCGCACACCATGACCGAATTGACGCGCCACGGCTCGCCAAATGGCTCGCCGCATCAGTCCATCAAAGTCGCCATCGCTGGCGATAAAGCGGGAATACATTTCTACTAATGCCGATCGATTCTCGTTCCCAGAGGCTCCGCCAACGTACTGAGTACGAAGATATGCTGCTAGTTGAACTTCAAAGTCAGGGTCGATCTTTTCTGCTTGTAAACCATGTACGGATGCGACGACTTTAGTATTTCCTAAATCGGACATAGATCTCCTCGGTTAGCTAATCGCGCTCAGTACTGCTTTCGCTACCTGAGTTTGAGACTCGATCGTGAGTTCGGGATACAATGGGAGCGAAAGTTCTTGGCTGGCTACCAGTTCCGACTGCGGAAAGTCGCCTAGCTCATAACCGAGATCGGCATAAGATGGTTGCAAATGGACGGGAATGGGGTAGTGAATACCTGTCTGAATTTCCTGAGCCTGTAAGCTTTGTTGCAGTGCATCCCGATTTGGCGATCGCAAAGCGTAAACATGGTAGACATGGCGGTTGTGGGGGATGGCTGTCGGCAGTACCAACCCCGATGCTGCTAACAGATGGTTGTAATTAGCCGCACAAGCAATTCTCGCTTCCGTCCAGGCTTCGATATATTGCATCTTCACCCGTAAAATCGCCCCTTGAATCCCATCCATCCGATAGTTGTAACCCTTGAGGACGTGGTGATAGCGGCGTTCTTGTCCCCAGTCGCGCAGCATCCGCATCTTGCGATCGTATTCAGGATTATTGGTGACTGCCATCCCGCCTTCGCCATAAGCACCAAGGTTTTTGCCTGGGTAAAAGCTAAAGCAAGCAATGTCGCCGATGCTGCCGACTCTGCGCCCTTTATATTCAGCCCCATGCGCTTGCGCGGCATCTTCGATGACAATCAGATTGTGACGGCGGGCGATTTCTAAAATCGGATCCATATCTGCGGGTTGGCCGTATAAATGGACTGGCAGAATCGCTTTAGTTTTGGGGGTAATCGCTGCTTCGATCTGGGTAACATCGATCGTATAGGTCGCCGGATCGATATCGACAAATACAGGCGTGGCTCCGGTATAACCAATTGCGGCTGTCGTTGCCACAAAGGTCATCGGGATCGTGATGACTTCATCCCCCGCCCCAATCCCTGCTGCGAGTAATGCCAGATGCAGCGCGCTCGTGCCTGTATTGAGCGCAACCCCAAAATCAGCTTGGCAGTAGTTAGCAAACTCTAATTCTAATGCGGCTACTTCATTGCCAAGAATAAATTGCGTACTATCTAGAACTTTTAAAACTGCCGTATCTATCTCATTTTTGATACTCAAATACTGCGCTCTGAGATCGACAAATGGAACCATTATGACACCTCCGCTAAATTCAATTTGACTAACTGCCCTTGCTGTTTCATCGATCGATCTGCCGCTTCCAGGATTTTGACAATCCGCAATCCGGCTTCGCCATCGCTAATCGGGCGGTTGCCAGTGCGAATACAATCTAAAAAGTGTTCTCCTTCAGTCTGCAAGGCTTCTGTGATATTCAACTTCGGCGACCACATATCGCCCGTGCGATAACCGATCAGTTTCTGGTAGCGGCTTTCGGTATCGTTAGCGTTTACAGTAATGCCTTTGTCATAAACTTTAATCTTTTCACTCGGCTCTAGGTCATCAAATACAATCATTTTTTGAGAGCCACCGATCGAAGTTCGCCGAACTTTGACTGGAGCCAACCAATTGACATGCAGGTGCGCGATGAGATTGTTCTCAAAAAAGAGCGTCAAGTAAGCAATATTTTCGGTACCGTTGGGGATGTGACTGATGCCAGTTGCTGATACTGCGTAGGGTTTAGAAGGTAAAACATAGTCCATGATGGAAAGATCGTGAACTGCTAGATCCCAGATGACATTGACATCGTGTTGAAACAATCCGAGATTGACGCGGACGGAATCGTAGTAATAAATATCTCCTAGTTGGTTGGTGGAGACTAGTTCCGCCATTTTCTGGACTGCGCCAGTATAAATAAAAGTATAATCGACCATCAGCACTCGGTTTTGACGCTTGGCTTCGAGGATCAATTCGATCGATTGTTCGGAAGTCATGGTCATCGGTTTTTCGACCATTACGTGCTTGCCTGCTTGCAAGGCGGCTAATGCAAGCTTGTAGTGTGAGGAAACCGGAGTGGCGATCGCCACTGCGTCAATATCCGGATCGTCAAAAATATCCTGGCAGTCAGTGGTAACTTTAATTGCTGGATATCGAGCATGTGCTTTTGCTAAAAGCTCCGCACTTAGGTCACTAACAGTCTTTACTCGTGCGCCAGGAAGTTCGGAGAAGTTCCTAACTAGATTCGGCCCCCAATAGCCGTAGCCAATGACACCAATATTAATCTCGCTTGCCATATCATTAATTAGCTCTAGCTCAGCCTAATAAAATTGTATGTAAATCCGATCGTGGCTCTACTCAAAAATTGACCGTGCAACGATTAGCAGCCATATTCGCTTCACTCGTGTTTGTATTATACCCAGCTACTTGTCTCATATATGCAATCGCAATGCAATTGCCTGGAAAACAGCATAAAAGGGGTACACTTAGTAAGCTTACATGCCGAACGACGATTAGGGATCGGCTCGATCGCGTACATCACCTACAATCCGAGCTGGCACACCTGCAACAATCGCGTAGTCGGCAACATCCCGCGTTACCACCGCCCCCGCGCCAATGAGCGCAGATGCGCCGATCGTCAGTCCTGCCAAAATAGTGGCATTACTCCCAATGGAAGCACCCCGCTTCACCCGCGTTTCTATTACTGTCCAGTCAGCTTCGGTTTGTAAACTGCCATCAACATTAGTCGCTCGTGGATAGAGGTCATTGGTAAACATTACTCCATGACCGATAAACACCTCATCTTCAATGACTACGCCCTCGCACAGAAAGCTGTGGGATGATATTTTACATCGCTTGCCGATCGTGGTATTTTTTTGGACTTCGACAAACGTGCCGATTTTTGTTTCATCGTCGATCTGACAACCGTACAGATTGACAAGCTGAGGATGGAAAATCTTAACGTTTTTACCTAATTGCACATCTTGATTGATTGGCATTTCTCGATCTAGCCATTGTTATGAAGTTAAACTTTAGGTGACAATTGACAAAATTGCTTTGTTAAAACATGTATAAACCTTATATCTAATCTTTGTCTAAAAGATACAGTAAAATTGCCTATTTTTGGAAGCAGTTATCTTGCATGAGCTTGGGATACAAACCGATCGCACCAGCACAGTCTACTTTGAATTCAAGATAGGAAGCGCGATTGGTAGTTATCGATCGCGCAATTCTCACAATCGTGTTAACGGCTGACAATGCGCTGCAAATCCAATATGCGATCGAGCGAGGCTCTCCCACTTATTTGGTACAGTCAGCGAAAATCTCCGAACTAGTTGCCACATGCGCCAATCTGACCGAGCGCTTATCGTAATTTTGGCTAAAGTCATTACCGTATGAATATTTTAGCCATCTGCCAGAAGACTCAATTAGTGGCAATTAACACAAGTCGATCTCAGTTAGCCGATCGTTCTGACTAGCGCTAACTATCGGTGTAAACTCTCAGCGACGATCGCCAACCAATCATTTAAGCATATTAGTCTATACGCACGGTGACTTGCTACCTAATTATCGATCGAGACTTTTACCTAATACCTTGCCTGCTACCGATCTACACGCGTCCATAGCTACTTACTCACTTGTTTATTAAGTTAGAATTAGAGATAGTCTAAGCCGATCGAGCAATGAATTAACCCATATTTAAGTGACAAATTTAACCATTGGTACTACTAAAGTTGTTGAGCCGACTGTTGGTAGAAAAGTCTAACTTTGAGCATAAATATAACTGATGAGAGTAAATTATGGCGATTTGGAAAATTTGGTTGACAACCTTGGGGTCGATTTTACTAATTTGGTTTCTTGGTAACTGGCTGCTATGAGCATGAGCCTTT
>NZ_JANLWO010000344.1:0-12212 GCF_031364565.1 Chamaesiphon sp. OTE_20_metabat_361 | reverse complement strand
CACTTTGAAGCTTATCTGAAATACAGCATCATTAAAGTCATTATCGGAAACTCCTAAATTACCTGGTAAATCCTCAAACCCGAAGGTATTGTTGCCTAAAGAGCGCAGGTGACTAGCTTTGTCAGGATTAGCATTAGTTATCCCAAAATAAGCCACTCGATCGTCAATCTTGGTAGCTGCTTGGTTGTTGGGGTTGCTTGCTAAAAACTCTTCTGGTGTTAAGTTGCCCAAATTGGCAATAACAAAAGGAGTATAGAACTTGCCTCCTGTCAAGAAAACATTGCCAAAATTTGTAGGAGTGGTGTCATTGCTGGCATTGCCACCCGCACGGATGTTAACGTCCTTGACCCGAGTGGCGATCGCCGATCGGGCATAGGCAGCATCTCCGGGCAGCAGTTCGACAATTCCATCGCCATTAGCATCGATTCCGCCCGAACCATCAGCCACTTCATACAAGCCCACAAAGTTATCGAAGGCGGCAAAAGAAGCTGTAGATGGATTGTTGTCCAAATTGGCAGCGACTCGATTTGCGCCAGTAATATCGTAAATTACCGCACTGCCACCCGTATTGTTGGGAGTTACCGATACCACCGTAGGCGCGATCGTCGAATTAGCAACAGTGGCGAGTCCCTGATAGGTTTTGCCATCAGAGCCGATCGTCCCGAGATTTGAAGCTGCACCAGTTTGGAGGTCGATGCTGTAGAGGGTGGAATTGGACACGGCAAAGGCGGCATTCGTGCCCTCAGCCGTAGAAATAATGTCGAAGCCGCTCGATGCACCAAAGTCAATGCCCAGCGCGCCGATTGTGGTTAACGTGCCGTTATTGGGTGGATTCTGCAAAGTCAGAACATCGAGAGCGGCATCGATATCGTAGAGCTGCGTAGCAGTGGGGCTAGCGATCGCGTTGGTGTATGCTGCTGCTGATACTGCGGGATTAGCGCCAAAATTGGCATCACCTGCGGCATAAGCGAGATTGGTATCGACAATTACCGCTCCCGTATCCACATTAATCCGCAAACTTTGGTCGTTGTCGCCGACTAAGCGCAAGCGATCGGCAACGGGGTTAAAGTCAAAACCCGTAACGGTTGTGCCTGTAAACTGCTGACTCAGGGTGCTAACCAGAGACGCTGCGCCGCTGTTGGGGTCGAGCGTATAGAGGTTACTCGCACTAGTGAGTCCGTAAATCAAGCCGTTGGCTGGGCGGGTATCGATACCTAGTAAGGTTTCGCCACTTTTGAGTCCAGTTACCGCGATCGAGCGTACCGCACGGGGATTGCCAGGGTTAAAAGAGGCGAGCGTATTGGTATTAGATAGTGCGAGGAATCGGGAGTTAGTCGCGATCGGATTCACGATCTTGGCGCTACTGACTGTTGCTAGCCCACGTAACTTAGAGGTATCGGCAGATGATGAAACAATCGCTCCCGAATTAGTCGCTTGACCTGTTAATAGGTCGATGCTGTATAAAGTTGAGTTGGAGATTGCAAAGGCAGCATTGCTACCATTACTGCCAGGAATAATATCAAAACCAGCCACAGTATCTAAATCGATACCCAAGTTACCAACCGTAGTTAAGGCACCGTTATTGGGCGGGTTCTGCAAAGTGAGGACATCGAGAGCGGCATCGATATCGTAGAGTTGAGTGGAAGTCGTGCCTGCAAAGGAATTAGTATAGCCCGCTGCCGTAATCGTGGGATTTTTACTGGCATTGACATCCCCTGTTGCATAGGCGAGATTGCCATCGACAGTTACCGCTCCGGTATCTACATTAATTCGGAAATTTTGGTCGTTATCCCCGACTAGGCGCAATCGATCCGCGACCGGATTAAAATCAAATCCCGATATTGAGGTGGCGGTAAATGGGGTGCTTAGCGTACTAACTTTAGTCGCCACACCTGTATTCGGATTAATTGTATAAATCGTGTTTGCCGTGCTAATCCCATAAACCAGTCCATTCGCCGGACGCGTATCGATACCGATCAGGGGCGCATCCACACCCACGATCGCGATCGTGGTCGTCCGGTTGGGGCTGCTAGGGTTGAAGGAAACTAGCTTATTATCGTTAGTTAGTGCCAAAAACTGGGAATTTGCAGCAATTGGATTGATGTCTGGAGCTGCTGCGGCAACCAGTCCTTTAAAGTTCTGGCTAGAACCCGCACCAATAGCTCCCAGGTTAGTTGCTGTGCCCGTGCCTAGATCGATCGAGTACAACTTGCCATTAGAAGTGGCAAAGGCGGCATTATTATTCAGCGAGGATGAGACAATATCAAATCCACTCAAAGAACCAAAATCTACACCCAAATTACCAATTGTTGCCAAAGTTCCATTATTGGGCGGATTTTGCAGGACTAGAACATCCTGTAAGTCGTCAATATCGTAAAGTTGGGTTGCGGTCGTTCCCGCGAAGGAATTAGTATAAGCGGCGGCAGTAATGTTGGGGTTATCACCTGCATTGACATCTCCCGCCGCAAAAGCCAGATTGCCATCGACAGTCACCGCGCCCGTATCGACATTAATCCGAAAATTTTGGTCGTTATCTCCAACTATACGCAACCGATCCGCCACTGGATTAAAGTCAAATCCCGATATTGAGGTGGCGGTAAACGGGGTGCTCAGAGTACTAACTTTCGTCGCGATGCCCGTATTGGGATCGATCGTATAAATCGAGTTTGCTGTGGTAATCCCATAAATCAGACCATTCGCCGGACGCGTATCGATGCCCAACAGCGCACCGTCTACCCCTGTGACAGGGATAGAACTGACTCTAGACAGATTGCTAGAATTAAAAGACACGAGAACATTATTGTCACTGAGCGCGATAAAAGATGATGCCATACTTGTCTCTAGAATGTGGTAATTCGGCAGATGCAGAAGTTAACAGGCAGAATAGACTTACTGTTAATACGTTGGGTTGAGAATGTTGGATTCAAATGGGTAAAAAGTTTCATTCAGCATCGCTATCTCGAAAACCTTGCCGCCGGGGTAAGATTTCCGCCACTGTCCGCCAACCACCGAACGTTGGCACCAGCACCTCAGACAAAATGTTTTTCTAGCTCATATCGGCACAAACGCCCTCATCGACTACGTTACAGCGCCGCAGCTCGATAATCATCTACCAAAAGGATTAGACCGAAAATCGATCGCACCCGTTGGACATCGTTCTGACTCCCTTCCTAGTGACTGATTAGACATCTAGTAAGAGAGTGGAGAGTGAATAGTGGATGGTGAACTACAGATATCTAGTTCTTGAGCGGGAAGGGAGTAGCTAAAATTTGACGATCGATCGAATTGCCCTGACTTCACTTTAGAAGTTGGGGCGATCGAGTTAGACTGGTAACGAATCGTCACACCGCACATTAAGTAGTAGCCGCTACTGAATATTGCTGTCATCCTATATATAGGTAGCGATCGGCGCGACCTACTTCCAGTATCTAATTAGCACAAATGATTACAGCAGCAAATACAACAACAATCGCGCTCCTAACAATCTCACTCGGTATCCTGGGCTGGGGTTATTATCGGAATCGAGACTTGGGTAAATTTGGGACGCTCTCCTGGCTGCAATCAGCCGTGTTGATGGTGCCGTGGCTGTTGAGCTTTGGGGCATTAGTTGCTGGATTTTATATCAATCTTGCCGGAATCCTCCTACTGCTAGTCATTTCCACTTGCCTGTATATCTGGTTGGGAACTCAAGTCCGCCTTGCCGCCCAAGATCCGGAAATAGCAGTCAAACTCGCAGAGCGGCTGCGCGATCGGCAAAGCAAAATGCCAATCGAACAGCTCCCCATCACCGCCGAAATTGGCGATCGAGACCTGTCGAGCGCGATGGACGTGCTAACTATCCCCGACGCCGACTTGAGCGGGATTAAAGGGATTTTCGGCATCGATACTTTTTATGCTACTGAAACGCTCGCCTACGGACAAGGGGCAATTTTTAAAGGTAATTTGCGCGGTGAGGCAGCGGCAGTGCATCAGCGGTTGACAGACAAGCTCGCCAGCAAAGTTGGCGACAAGTACCGTCTGTTTCTGGTTGCCGATCCCGAAGATCGTCCGGTAGTAGTCGTATTGCCCAGTAGCAGCGACCCCCAGCCTGCAACAGTCGGACAGCAGATCCTCGCCGTAGTCATGCTCATCGCTACGATCGCGACTAGTTTGGAGGCGATGGGGGTATTTTTAGGCTTTGATTTTTACGAGCATACCGAGCGCATCCGCGAAGTGTTACCGCTGGCGCTAGGAGTTTGGACGATCCTCATCGCTCATGAAATGGGACATCAAGTACTCGCACAAAGGCGTCATGTCAAAATCGGCTTACCGTTCTTTCTCCCCACCGGACAAATTGGCGCATTTGGGGCGATTACTAGATTTGAATCCTTATTACCCGATCGATCGACCCTGTTTGATATCGCCTTGGCTGGCCCTGCGGCTGGAGGAATTATCTCCCTGATGATGCTGGTAGTCGGACTGCTGTTATCTCAGTCGGGAAGCGGTTTAGAAATTCCCTCGCAATTTCTGCAAGGTTCGATTTTAGTTGGTAGTATTGCTAAAATTATCTTAGGTGAGACAGCACATCAAGCGACGCTTTCCATTCATCCATTGGTAATCATCGGCTGGTTGGGATTGGTAATCAATGCGCTCAATTTGATGCCAGCCGGACAGTTAGATGGCGGGAGAATCGTCCAAGCGATCTATGGACGCAAAACCGCTCAACGCAGCACCCTAGTTACGCTAGTATTTTTGGGATTTGTCGCTTTTTTCAATCCTGCTAATTTAGTAATTTTCTATTGGTTGATTTTAGTCGGATTTCTCCAACGGGCATTGGAACGCCCGAGTTTAGATGAAATTACCGAACCAAATGATACTCGCGCCGCGCTAGGCTTACTCGCTTTATTTCTGATGGCTGCAACAATTATTCCCTTTAGTCCCGAGTTGGCTGGAAGATTAGGAATTGGGGGATAGGAACTAGGTTTTAGGTTTTAGGCTTTAGGCTTTAGGGGTAAGAAATTAGGAATTAGGCTTTGGGTTTTGAGGCTCTAGGCTTTAGGGTAAGGGATTAGGATCGTAGGGTGTGTTACTCCGTAGGATAACGCACCCACACATACACATTATTCAGAATCTAGAATCGATCGTTAATTAAATAACTAAATATCATGGGCGAATTAGGATTTGGAATTGCGGCGATAATTGCGGCGGCGATTATCAAATCGGGCATTAGAGTCGATCGAGAATACGAGCGCGGGGTGATCTTTCACTTAGGACGCTTTCAACAGATTAAAGGGCCAGGACTGTATTTCATTACGCCGATTCTCGACCAAAAAGTCCAAGTAGATATTCGGACTAAAACTGTTGATATCGCGCCCCAAGAAGCGGTTACTGCCGATAGTGTGACGATCAAAATTAATGCCGTCCTGTACTATCGGATCATCGATCCGATGAAAGCCATCAGTAGAGTAGAAAACTACCAAATGGCGGTATATCAGGCTTCAATGACGACCCTCCGCAATATTGTCGGTCAACATAATCTCGATGACATGCTCCAAAGTCGCGATAAAATCAACGCCAAAGTGCAAGAAATCGTCGATGAAATCACCGAACCCTGGGGTGTCGCGATCGAGCGTGTCGAACTCAAGGATGTCGAAATCCCGATTTCGATGCAGCGGGCGATGGCTAAAGAAGCCGAAGCCGCCCGCGAGAAACGCGCGCGACTAATCAAGGCAGAAGCCGAGCAAGAAGCTTCTAAATTGCTTAGTGAAGCCGCACAACAAATGATGGAAAATCCCGCCGCTTTGGAATTGCGGCGATTGCAAATGTTGACCGAAATTGGTGCCGAAAATAATACTACTACGTTGGTGATGATCCCTTCCGACATTATTAGTCTGGCAAAAGAATGGTCCACCGCCGCTCATAACAATAATGTTGCCGCTGCGCTAGCCAGTCAACAAAAAGCTACTCCAACAGAGAATTTACTCAATCCTAGTAGCACCCACCAACTCAACTTACCCGCGCCAGCAGCTACTCCCGAGGAGAAATCTCAACTGTTGTCTGACAAACTCGATCGCATATAATTTTGACAGTTAGGCACTGTCAAACAAAAAAGGGTAGATGCAATTTATAAATTGCATCTACCCTTTTTTGTTTGACAGTGCCTAACTGTCAAAATTATATGCGATCGAGTTTGTCAGACAACAGTTGAGATTTCTCCTCGGGAGTAGCTGCTGGCGCGGGTAAGTTGAGTTGGTGGGTGCTACTAGGATTGAGTAAATTCTCTGTTGGAGTAGCTTTTTGTTGACTGGCTAGCGCAGCGGCAACATTATTGTTATGAGCGGCGGTGGACCATTCTTTTGCCAGACTAATAATGTCGGAAGGGATCATCACCAACGTAGTAGTATTATTTTCGGCACCAATTTCGGTCAACATTTGCAATCGCCGCAATTCCAAAGCGGCGGGATTTTCCATCATTTGTTGTGCGGCTTCACTAAGCAATTTAGAAGCTTCTTGCTCGGCTTCTGCCTTGATTAGTCGCGCGCGTTTCTCGCGGGCGGCTTCGGCTTCTTTAGCCATCGCCCGCTGCATCGAAATCGGGATTTCGACATCCTTGAGTTCGACACGCTCGATCGCGACACCCCAGGGTTCGGTGATTTCATCGACGATTTCTTGCACTTTGGCGTTGATTTTATCGCGACTTTGGAGCATGTCATCGAGATTATGTTGACCGACAATATTGCGGAGGGTCGTCATTGAAGCCTGATATACCGCCATTTGGTAGTTTTCTACTCTACTGATGGCTTTCATCGGATCGATGATCCGATAGTACAGGACGGCATTAATTTTGATCGTCACACTATCGGCAGTAACCGCTTCTTGGGGCGCGATATCAACAGTTTTAGTCCGAATATCTACTTGGACTTTTTGGTCGAGAATCGGCGTAATGAAATACAGTCCTGGCCCTTTAATCTGTTGAAAGCGTCCTAAGTGAAAGATCACCCCGCGCTCGTATTCTCGATCGACTCTAATGCCCGATTTGATAATCGCCGCCGCAATTATCGCCGCAATTCCAAATCCTAATTCGCCCATGATATTTAGTTATTTAATTAACGATCGATTCTAGATTCTGAATAATGTGTATGTGTGGGTGCGTTATCCTACGGAGTAACACACCCTACGATCCTAATCCCTTACCCTAAAGCCTAGAGCCTCAAAACCCAAAGCCTAATTCCTAATTTCTTACCCCTAAAGCCTAAAGCCTAAAACCTAAAACCTAGTTCCTATCCCCCAATTCCTAATCTTCCAGCCAACTCGGGACTAAAGGGAATAATTGTTGCAGCCATCAGAAATAAAGCGAGTAAGCCTAGCGCGGCGCGAGTATCATTTGGTTCGGTAATTTCATCTAAACTCGGGCGTTCCAATGCCCGTTGGAGAAATCCGACTAAAATCAACCAATAGAAAATTACTAAATTAGCAGGATTGAAAAAAGCGACAAATCCCAAAAATACTAGCGTAACTAGGGTGCTGCGTTGAGCGGTTTTGCGTCCATAGATCGCTTGGACGATTCTCCCGCCATCTAACTGTCCGGCTGGCATCAAATTGAGCGCATTGATTACCAATCCCAACCAGCCGATGATTACCAATGGATGAATGGAAAGCGTCGCTTGATGTGCTGTCTCACCTAAGATAATTTTAGCAATACTACCAACTAAAATCGAACCTTGCAGAAATTGCGAGGGAATTTCTAAACCGCTTCCCGACTGAGATAACAGCAGTCCGACTACCAGCATCATCAGGGAGATAATTCCTCCAGCCGCAGGGCCAGCCAAGGCGATATCAAACAGGGTCGATCGATCGGGTAATAAGGATTCAAATCTAGTAATCGCCCCAAATGCGCCAATTTGTCCGGTGGGGAGAAAGAACGGTAAGCCGATTTTGACATGACGCCTTTGTGCGAGTACTTGATGTCCCATTTCATGAGCGATGAGGATCGTCCAAACTCCTAGCGCCAGCGGTAACACTTCGCGGATGCGCTCGGTATGCTCGTAAAAATCAAAGCCTAAAAATACCCCCATCGCCTCCAAACTAGTCGCGATCGTAGCGATGAGCATGACTACGGCGAGGATCTGCTGTCCGACTGTTGCAGGCTGGGGGTCGCTGCTACTGGGCAATACGACTACTACCGGACGATCTTCGGGATCGGCAACCAGAAACAGACGGTACTTGTCGCCAACTTTGCTGGCGAGCTTGTCTGTCAACCGCTGATGCACTGCCGCTGCCTCACCGCGCAAATTACCTTTAAAAATTGCCCCTTGTCCGTAGGCGAGCGTTTCAGTAGCATAAAAAGTATCGATGCCGAAAATCCCTTTAATCCCGCTCAAGTCGGCGTCGGGGATAGTTAGCACGTCCATCGCGCTCGACAGGTCTCGATCGCCAATTTCGGCGGTGATGGGGAGCTGTTCGATTGGCATTTTGCTTTGCCGATCGCGCAGCCGCTCTGCGAGTTTGACTGCTATTTCCGGATCTTGGGCGGCAAGGCGGACTTGAGTTCCCAACCAGATATACAGGCAAGTGGAAATGACTAGCAGTAGGAGGATTCCGGCAAGATTGATATAAAATCCAGCAACTAATGCCCCAAAGCTCAACAGCCACGGCACCATCAACACGGCTGATTGCAGCCAGGAGAGCGTCCCAAATTTACCCAAGTCTCGATTCCGATAATAACCCCAGCCCAGGATACCGAGTGAGATTGTTAGGAGCGCGATTGTTGTTGTATTTGCTGCTGTAATCATTTGTGCTAATTAGATACTGGAAGTAGGTCGCGCCGATCGCTACCTATATATAGGATGACAGCAATATTCAGTAGCGGCTACTACTTAATGTGCGGTGTGACGATTCGTTACCAGTCTAACTCGATCGCCCCAACTTCTAAAGTGAAGTCAGGGCAATTCGATCGATCGTCAAATTTTAGCTACTCCCTTCCCGCTCAAGAACTAGATATCTGTAGTTCACCATCCACTATTCACTCTCCACTCTCTTACTAGATGTCTAATCAGTCACTAGGAAGGGAGTCAGAACGATGTCCAACGGGTGCGATCGATTTTCGGTCTAATCCTTTTGGTAGATGATTATCGAGCTGCGGCGCTGTAACGTAGTCGATGAGGGCGTTTGTGCCGATATGAGCTAGAAAAACATTTTGTCTGAGGTGCTGGTGCCAACGTTCGGTGGTTGGCGGACAGTGGCGGAAATCTTACCCCGGCGGCAAGGTTTTCGAGATAGCGATGCTGAATGAAACTTTTTACCCATTTGAATCCAACATTCTCAACCCAACGTATTAACAGTAAGTCTATTCTGCCTGTTAACTTCTGCATCTGCCGAATTACCACATTCTAGAGACAAGTATGGCATCATCTTTTATCGCGCTCAGTGACAATAATGTTCTCGTGTCTTTTAATTCTAGCAATCTGTCTAGAGTCAGTTCTATCCCTGTCACAGGGGTAGACGGTGCGCTGTTGGGCATCGATACGCGTCCGGCGAATGGTCTGATTTATGGGATTACCACAGCAAACTCGATTTATACGATCGATCCCAATACGGGCATCGCGACGAAAGTTAGTACTCTGAGCACCCCGTTTACCGCCACCTCAATATCGGGATTTGACTTTAATCCAGTGGCGGATCGGTTGCGTATAGTTGGAGATAACGACCAAAATTTTCGGATTAATGTCGATACGGGCGCGGTGACTGTCGATGGCAATCTGGCTTTTGCGGCGGGAGATGTCAATGCAGGTGATAACCCCAACATTACTGCCGCCGCTTATACTAATTCCTTCGCGGGAACGACCGCAACCCAACTTTACGATATTGACGACTTACAGGATGTTCTAGTCCTGCAAAATCCGCCCAATAATGGAACTTTGGCAACAATTGGTAATTTGGGTGTAGATTTTGGTTCTTTGAGTGGATTTGATATTGTCTCATCCTCGCTGAATAATAATGCCGCCTTTGCCACTTCTAATGGCAAGTTGTACTCGATCGATCTAGGCACGGGCACAGCAACTAACCTGGGAGCTATTGGTGCGGGTTCTAGCCAGAACTTTAAAGGACTGGTTGCCGCAGCAGCTCCAGACATCAATCCAATTGCTGCAAATTCCCAGTTTTTGGCACTAACTAACGATAATAAGCTAGTTTCCTTCAACCCTAGCAGCCCCAACCGGACGACCACGATCGCGATCGTGGGTGTGGATGCGCCCCTGATCGGTATCGATACGCGTCCGGCGAATGGACTGGTTTATGGGATTAGCACGGCAAACACGATTTATACAATTAATCCGAATACAGGTGTGGCGACTAAAGTTAGTACGCTAAGCACCCCATTTACCGCCACCTCAATATCGGGATTTGATTTTAATCCGGTCGCGGATCGATTGCGCCTAGTCGGGGATAACGACCAAAATTTCCGAATTAATGTAGATACCGGAGCGGTAACTGTCGATGGCAATCTCGCCTATGCAACAGGGGATGTCAATGCCAGTAAAAATCCCACGATTACGGCAGCGGGCTATACTAATTCCTTTGCAGGCACGACTTCCACTCAACTCTACGATATCGATGCCGCTCTCGATGTCCTCACTTTGCAGAACCCGCCCAATAACGGTGCCTTAACTACGGTTGGTAACTTGGGTATCGATTTAGATACTGTGGCTGGTTTTGATATTATTCCTGGCAGTAATGGTAGCAATGCTGCCTTTGCAATCTCCAACTCAACTTTATACAGCATCGACCTATTAACAGGTCAAGCGACTAATTCGGGAGCGATTGTTTCATCATCTGCCGATACCTCTAAGTTACGTGGGCTAGCAACAGTCAGTAGCGCCAAGATCGTGAATCCGATCGCGACTAACTCCCGATTCCTCGCACTATCTAATACCAATACGCTCGCCTCTTTTAACCCTGGCAATCCCCGTGCGGTACGCTCGATCGCGGTAACTGGACTCAAAAGTGGCGAAACCTTACTAGGTATCGATACCCGCCCAGCCAACGGCTTGATTTACGGACTCACTAGTGCGAGTAACCTCTATACGCTCGACCCCAACAGCGGCGCAGCGTCTCTGGTTAGCACCCTGAGTCAGCAGTTTACAGGCACAACCGTTACGGGTTTTGACTTTAACCCCGTTGCCGATCGCTTGCGCTTAGTCGGCGACAACGACCAAAGTTTGCGGATTAATGTGGATACGGGAGCGGTAATTGTCGATACCAATCTCGCTTATGCCGCAGGTGATGCCAATTTTGGCGCTAATCCCGCAGTATCAGCAGCAGCATACACCAACGCGATCGCTAGCCCCACTGCTACGCAGCTCTACGATATCGATGCCGCTCTCGATGTTCTGACTTTGCAGAATCCACCCAATAACGGCACGTTAACCACAATCGGCGCGCTGGGCATTGACTTTGGTGCATCGAGCGGCTTCGACATTATTTCTACGGCTGAGGGCACGAATGCCGCCTTTGCCGTGTCCAATTCCACCCTCTACAGCATCGACCTCCAAACTGGTGCAGCTTCAAATCTCGGGACGATCGGCTCTGATGGCAAAACCTATCAGGGACTCGCCACTGTTGCTAATTCGACGATCGCGCCTACGGTGGTATCGGTAACTCCCAACAATACGGGTGGCAGTGCGGTAATTTACGATATTACTGGCGCAAATCGAGTCGCTGCCAATTTGGACAACAATCCATCTACAGCTTCTTTTGCCGCCTTCGATAACTTTGTGGGCTTGTATGAAGTGGCTGATGGTTCGGGCGGAATCGATGCTAATGGCGATGGAATTGTCGAACTGCTGCCCGGAGATGCTGCCTATGCCCGATCGGCGATCGCCACTCGGGTCAAGGACGTTAACATCCGTGCGGGTGGCAATGCCAGCAATGACACCACTCCTACAAATTTTGGCAATGTTTTCTTGACAGGAGGCAAGTTCTATACTCCTTTTGTTATTGCCAATTTGGGCAACTTAACACCAGAAGAGTTTTTAGCAAGCAACCCCAACAACCAAGCAGCTACCAAGATTGACGATCGAGTGGCTTATTTTGGGATAACTAATGCTAATCCTGACAAAGCTAGTCACCTGCGCTCTTTAGGCAACAATACCTTCGGGTTTGAGGATTTACCAGGTAATTTAGGAGTTTCCGATAATGACTTTAATGATGCTGTATTTCAGATAAGCTTCAAAGTG
>NZ_JANLWO010000287.1:0-1792 GCF_031364565.1 Chamaesiphon sp. OTE_20_metabat_361 | reverse complement strand
GTTGATGTAAAAGTTGCCTTGATGTCGCCCATAAGATTTCTTTATTGTTGTGCCATCCCTAACATAGCGAATTTTTCATATTTATTCAACAAGATTTTATTGGATTCGCCAAAAGACACAATACTACTAAGTAACAACTGGATGTCTTTACTTATCAGAATTTGAGTAGCGATTTTAAAACAGCGCACCCAATGCTAATACTAATTATCTACTTTGTCAACAATATTTCTAATCGTGTAAAAACGACTACTAAAGACTCGAAAGAATCAGCCAAAACATAGTTTCAGCTACCAACTCTCAACCAGCTAATATCTATTTTTGAAGCTCGATTCGTCACCAGATTTTCGAGTGTACTAACATTACTTGTGCTTCAGGTCGCTCGAATTTTGAATTTTAGTTCTGACACATATCTACAAATTCAGATTAAAGAATGGTTCGATAATCGATCGAATAGTCGAATTTTACAAGTTCAGAAATCGAGTACTGCACTCAAAGTCGCATCAATTTGCCGATCCGCCTAGCCCAATTCAGATTCCAGAATACAATCGGACGGCGTTAGATACAGCATGTTACCTCTAAAAAGTAAGACATCACGCGCGATCGCATGATGTCCGATTTTCTTCCCACATTCTTAACATACCCAGCTCGTTCTCGATTATTGATATCGATCGCGGCAATTGTGACAGTGACGCTTAATTTGTTCGATTGAGTATATCTATTTGCTAGCTTTGTTAGCTACTGACGGTGCCGCATTTCCACCCGGCTAGACGCTGGATCTCGCAGATTCGGTTAATGCCTGACTGCCTGACAGATCGGCTCTCCTGCTATTTTGGGGGAAATAGTCAAATTACATGTCAATCGTTGGCGTAGCCGCGCCGCGAGGTAATCGTCCCTCACGGCGTTGTCCGGTTTCGAGTTCGTCAGATATTGCTGGGCGGGATCTTTGACAAATTGAAATACCGAGATCGCAATTAATAGGGCAAGAATACTGCCCCCAATCGATAAGGTAAAGCGAAAACTACTCAAACTCGTGCGTTCGTTGTAGTCTTCAGTTAACTCAGCGGTTATCAAAACCTAAAATTAGAGATCTAGTAATTCTGTACCGCGTTCGGGGGGGATTAATTCGGCGATCAATGTTTGGCGATTTTGAGCGATGACAAAAGGTAAATGCGAGCCGATTAATCCTTGTTTGATACTTGCTGACGTGCGATCGAATATTACAAACAGTGGATAAAGATGTTCGACACCTTCACTAATAATATGCCGATAATATTGTGGCATTACCCATTCATAGTCACGATCGAGTAATACTTGCGTCCGCCGCCACCGCATGAGTAAATCGGAAAAATCTTCTTCAGGCTGCTGGATAAATATTAAAATCTCGCCGCCCATCTTAATTTTCCACTCCGGATCGCACATGAGATATGCCAGATCGCAAGGCAGTAAAATTGTTTGCGAAGTAGTACTAATCGGCGAAGATCGATCGAGTTGCTGGATTACTGGAACTTTGCGAAGTTTGACGACAGGTAACGGCATCGTAATCAAGCTTTCTTCCGATCGCCGGATGCTGGGAATCATTTCTAGATACGGACGATACTGCTTGAGTAATTCTACTGCTTCAGTATGATTGCTATATCGCGTCAATAGTTCTTCGTAGTCTGATTTTTTAATCGACATATAAATTTATTAATAATCAAAAGCAGTTAGGGCGATAGTGATGCCATATCCCCGACTTCTTTTAAGAAGTCGGGGATATGATATGTCTTCACAAGCTCGGCAGTGGCTATAGACA
>NZ_JANLWO010000274.1:0-1621 GCF_031364565.1 Chamaesiphon sp. OTE_20_metabat_361 | reverse complement strand
TGAACGGCTGCTGTCCGATCGCCTTTGGACATCACGGCTTGAGTCTCGATCGCGATATTTACTAACTCTAACATCTGTTGACCGCGAACGTTTCTAACTACGATCCATTGCCAGCCAAATGGTGCGCCCATATAACCGACGACTAAATCGGCGAGGGAGTTTACATAGTCGAAACAGCTCAAACAGGAGGGGGCGAAGACGTCTTTTAATTCCTTAGTATTCAACCCGAAAAAGGGTACTAATTCGGTCGAACCATCTTCATGTTTGAAGTGGACGTTAAAGTCCTGCATGAATTCATAATAAACTACCGTTTCGGGCGATCGACTGGTGGTTTCTAAAAACTTTTGTAAGCCCGCACGGGTGACATTATCGGTACAGGGGGTGCCGAGTACATATAGTTGCTCTAAGCCTAATTCTTTTTCGACGGCGCGTAAGGCTTGAATTTGACAGCCGACACCGATGACTAGGAGCTTTTTCAAACCTGACTCGGCGATTTGTTCGAGGATCGAGAGGTTGGGTGAGAGGGTGGGTTTATTGACTTTAGCTGCGAGAATTTCCTCCCTAGTCCGCGCGATGATCGGCATTGGTGTGAATCGGTCTTCGGGCGTGTTTTGAACGCAGACAACGCCTTCTACTAGCCCCTGCTCTAACATTTCGATCGCGATCGTACTGACAATTCCCGTCCATTGGGCACCAGGGATCGGCTCGATTTTGCGCGCTGCCATCATCTGCTGATGGACACCAAAATACAGGTCATCTTCTTTATCTAAATCCCGACTGCGCCCGTGGGTTTGAGTCTCCAAGGTGGGAATCTGCTGATTGAGAAAAGCACAAGCTGTTTTGACGTAGTGGATATAGTGGGTATCGCACAACCCGCATTCGCTACAGAGTTCCTTGGCGGGGCGTTTGCTGTTGGGTTTGAGGGCTTTGGCTTTCTGGTGTTTGGGCGCAGCAGTCATGTGGGAGGCTCGATCGATTGTCTTGTTATTTTATCCGCAAACTCTCGGTTCTCGATCGGACTTGACTGGATCGATACTTAAATTAATTGAGAATTGAGAATTGATAATTGGGTTGTTAGGATGGGGATTTAAAAACGACCCTAACAACCATCCACCTGAACGGAGATCGCAAATTTATTTACTAATTACGGGCGGAGCCACCACTGGAGCGGAAGTAGTATTTGTCAGCCAACCAGCACTAAGAATCACCGTGAGTGTAATAAATACTAAAAACAGACCCCAAGTAATCCGATTGAGGTTGCTTTCGGCACTTTTGGTACTGCTAAATAACTGTGCCTGACCGCCGATTCCACCGATTCCATCACCTTTGGGGCTGTGCAATAACACCATGGCTGTCAAACCAAATGCGGACACAGACCAAATAATCTCAATAACAGTAACAATATCCATTCAACAAACTTAAATCTTCAATAGTCATCGATCTATTGTATCTCGATTCTTCGATCGCAGCGGCAACCATTTCAGCTAGCTCGATCGAGCATATTGACGATCGGAATAAAATGCCGTGATGGTAAGTGGGCAGGGCGGCTAATTGGCATTGCTACACCCTGCCCAGTTACCATCCTACACGCCTACTCGCATGGGCGATCGAGTCTGCTGAA
>NZ_JANLWO010000189.1:0-9989 GCF_031364565.1 Chamaesiphon sp. OTE_20_metabat_361 | reverse complement strand
TCAGCAGTAATACCCGCCATCCATACCGTACAATAACTCTGGAGCAACTGACTGGAAATATCCACAGGTGGTGCGGCAAACATTACTCCACCCTGCGCCGATTGTCCGGCTTTGACAGATTCCCACGCACTCAGCGTATATCCAGTAACCGGAATGTCTAGTAAATAAGCAACTAAAAAATGTCCGGCTTCATGATTGATAATCCGTTGGCGATATGCTGACTTAGTGCCCGCAAGTGCATCTAAAAATAGGGTAGCACCGATACTTTTGAGGAAAAAATTATCGATTGTCGTGCCCACTACGATCGCAAAAATAATTAAAATTGGTACTGTCGAAGAAATGTGTAATAGTGGTGTGACTAAGCTGGAAATAGTCATCCCAAATATACAGATCGCAACTAAATTTAAGGAAATTTGCTTGGTTGGGTTATCTAAATTCATTACTAGATGAGAGATGGGAGATGGGAGATGGGAGATAGGAGATAGGAGATGATAGTTAATTATTTTAAAATACAGCACTATTCTCACGATCGCGATCGCCATAAACAAGACAATCTCAATTATCCCACTTTGAAAAACTTTGTCATCCACTATCCACTATCCACTACCATCTCCCATCTACCTGCCTAACTTGCCACTAGCGCGAAGATAGCGATTGATATCGATTCCCAGTACTGCATTCACCGTCCCAGTGCGTAAATCGACTGTCGCGCGTCCATTGATACCGACTAAATTGCCGCGACTGTCGAGTACGGGGCCGCCACTCATCCCTGGGAGGGCGTTCACTGTATATACTAGAGCATAACCATCCTGCGGTCGATCTATCCTTCCTGAGAGATTGCCGACCAAAAATTGATATACTCTAGTCGGTAATTGAGGGCTAGGATCTGCCCACCCTGACACATAGACAGTTTCACCCTCCTGTAATCTGTCAGAATTGCCGATGCTGGCGACTGGATAGCGGTAGCGACTCTGGAATTCTAAAATAGCTAAATCTAGCTTGCCAATTCTGGAGATCTGGCGCGGTGAGAGTGAATGCTGACGCCCGTCGCTAGTGGTTATTTTAAATGATTTAGTACCAATCGGTAGCTGCTCGACGTTGACTACATGCCAATTAGTCAACACCAGATATCGATCTTCTCGGTGTTCGATGATGACGCCAGAGCCAGTATTAGCACCATCGATCCTCACGGCGATCTGTTTGGCAATATCGCTGACATTGGGGCGCAATATTTGCCACAGAATCCGGCTGATAAATACCGCCGCAGTGCCGAGTATTGCCAGATTCACGACCCAAGGAGTAAGCTGATGTTGGCGCGATGGCATTCGTTAATGTTGCCCGATGAAACCGCAAAATAGGTACAGATATTGTGCCAGCTTGGAGTTCCTATGTTTAGGATCGATCGCTTACACCAGTATACAAGAACTGAGTAAGCCCCCTCAACACTTACTTCTAAGTACCAAAACTATTCACTATTCACTATTCACTACTAATTTTGTGAGTTTACCTAATCACCTAATAGTCGAGCGATACTAACATAAGCATCACCATTACGATAGCGCACTAATTGCGTGCCGCTGAGCTGCACGATGCGTCCGGAAGCCCGTGCCCGTAAGTCGAGCAGTTGTTGAAGTACTACCGCCGAGTCGGTACCTTTGGGAAGAGTTACCAAGACGTTATTTTTGGGGCAAGTATTGCCACTAATGCCCTCATCAACACAGAGGACGGGATATGTATTGACATTGCCAGTCCGGACAAATTTTAACTTACCATCGCGATTGAAGCGATCGAGTCTACTGGATACTTCATGACAGCGCTGGTTGCGATTGTTATATCGTCCGGTAAACGACTTAACCCAGTGGATCATCGGGATGCTACCGCGCACAGTTTTCACTACCGTCGTGGGCGCTCCACTCAATAATTCACAGCTAAATTTGCGGGTGGATTGCGCTTGACTGGGCTGCAACCATTGCGATTCGATTGTTAGGAGCGTACTCACGAGTAAAACACCCGAACAGTTACGGAGCCAGGGGAGTATTCTCAACATGGTGTCTAGATAAAATAGTTGGCTCGGTCGCTAGGTACTAGGGATTTAGCATCGCGATCGAGACTCTCGCTAATTTATCAACTATTATAGACATAGTTAGAAGTTATTCTCATTAGTAGAACACCGCATATGTACTGAATTTAGAAGTGTAGAATCAGCTAAATGTATGAGGCAAAATGCGCTCGCGTTCACGAAGTGTGAGCTTTGCTCAATCGCATCATTTTCGACCCGATCGTGCGTAGGCTGCTGAAGAATCGGCTGCGACTGCAATTAAGTTAATTTCATCACAATAGCGGAAGCAAAATGGGCAATCGTAAGTCAAAATCGCAATAGCCGGCCGATTTTTACGGCGTTGCTCAAGTCATCGATCGCAGCTAAAAGTCGAGTTCCAACTAGCAACTTTCGGTAGGGCAGACACCAAGCCTGACTTTCATCCGCTCAGTCGCATTTACCAGATTTAACTCATTATCACTATATGTTAGGTACGATCCTTCACTCTCATTATCAAATAGTTAAAGTTCTGGGCATCGGTAAATCTGGAGCTACTTATTTAGTCAAAGATTTAGATTTAATTGACTCACAGTTTTATGTAATCAAAAGAATAGATTACATTGACAACGTTCGGGTACCATCTCTAACCGAACAGCTATTTGGTATTCAATGCTCGATCGCTCATCAACTCGGAAAACATCCCCAAATCCCTACTCTGATTACTAAATTTGAAGTGGATGGCAATCGCTATCTAGTCCGCGAATATATCGACGGCGAACCGCTCAGTGCCCAATTGACTCCAGGTGCGATTTGGAGTCAAACCCAAACGTTTGACTTCTTAGTAGAGTTGATGGAGATTTTGAAATTTTTCCATAGTTTCAAATATATCCACCAAGACATCAATCCTCACAATATTATTAGACATCGCGATAATGGCAAATTTTATTTAATTGGCTATAGTTGTCTAAAAGATTTGGGCAGTACCTGGCAAATACCTGAAAATGAGGCTCGCAATCTTAACGATCCGAGTTATGTACCTTACGAACAAGAGCAAAATATTCCTAAATTGACTAGCGATATTTATGCAGTTGGTGCGATCGCAATTCAGGCGCTGACTGGTAGATATCCGCTCGAAAAAGATAGCCACAGTTATGAAATAAAATGGCGAGATGAAGTCAAAATTGACTTAAAGCTAGTAGAAATCATCAATAGGATGGTGCGTCCCGATTACCGCAATCGTTATCAATCCGCAGATGAAGTATTGCAGGCACTTCATGCCTTTGCGCTCACCCAAATACCCGCGAGTAACCGCTCCAAACCTTATTTATTATTGGGTGCTGCTATCGGTGCGTTAGTAGTTGGATTTAGCACTCTTAGATTCTTCTTGACTTCAACCAATAAACCACAGCTAGCCGCCTCAACAGTCGTTGCGACTCCCAATCCGCCTCAGCTCGTTACTAATAGCAGCGGTTGGCAAAACTATACTAATAAAACAGCCCGGATCGAAGTCAAATATCCGACTACTTGGCAGCAACAGGATTTAGCTAACATCGTTACGGGAGAGCAGGTAATCTTCACCAATCTAATTCAGAATAAAGCTAGTAAAAACCGCGAAAATATCTCGATTAGGGTAGAAAATTTAACAAATCCACAGACTAGTCTGGCTAGTTATACTCAATCGACGATCGCCGAAATTTCTAAGTACGATCGAGCTGCCAAAATCGTCGAATCTAGCCCGATAACTGTAGCCAATCGACCGGGAAATTTAATCGTATATACGGGTCGAGATGAAAATTCCTTAGCAGTCAAAAATCTGGAAGTTTGGACGATCGAGCGCGGCAGAGCTTATATTATTACCTATAGAGCTACACCCGATCGCTACTACCAATTTTTAGATACTGCGATGACGATCGTGAATTCATTCAAGATTAACTGAGCGCGGGCGAGCGAATACAAATCGAAACTAACTTTTAAAAGTTTTACCATTAAATGTCGTTTGACTAGTGAGGATCTTGCTTTGCTTCAATCGCCAGCCTTGGGGAGTCTTGAGCCAAGAGTCGCGAGATGTTTGATCGATAATGATTTTATTAAAGCCAGCGATCGTGCCTACGGTCTTTTGCTCGATCGCGACATCTAAACCGCTACTATTAACAGCAATTGTTTTAATTGTCGCTTTATTAGATGTTAATTTGATATTGAAACGCGTAAACAAATTGCTATAATGCTCGCGAAACTGAGCTAGGGTTTGTTTTTCACCTTCAGGGTTGATGCTCACATAGTCTGGAGTGAATAGAGCTGTGGCACCTTGAATATCTCGGCGGATAAAGGCGGCATTAATTTGATTGTAATTGGTTTGGATTTGAGGTTGAATTTTGGAATTAGTGTCTGCATATGCAGGTGCAATTGCCACGATCGCAACTGAGAGAATTACTGTCGCGATCGGCGAATTCTTAGTGAAAGGAAAACTCATTGTTAATATTAATTGACTGCACTGCCCGGACTGACGTAGAGTGTAACTTAAAGGTTCCTTGAATTAATTAATAATTAATAATTAATAATTAATAATTGAGTTTTTAGGATAGGAATTTAGCGGATGGAACCTTTGCTGAGGTTCCCTCGTGAATAGCGTTCCACCAAGCAGCGGATGCGCTCGTCACGGAGGGAACCTCCAGATTGAGCGCAACCTTGCAGCGGATGCTTTTCAGGCGGAGGATCCCTGGCGAATGTGTTGCACCAAGCAGACCCCTTGCTCTCGTTAAGCCCCCAGTAAATCTACCAACTCACAAAATCCGGCGACTTCTGACAACTGAGTCACATACTGAGGATGATGGGCTAATTGGGTACTGTAATGTTGAATATTGGCAACCCCAACCGAATGCGGAAATAAGGCTCGATCGAACATACTCGCATCATTAGGACTATCGCCGACAGTAATTATTTGGCTCGGTTTAAGCTGAGGAAAATAGCGATCGATCACAGCTAAAATCGCCGCACCTTTATCTTGGTGCAGCGGTTTGAGATGACATTGTACCGTACTAAAGGTAAAACTATAACCCCATTGTTGACATTGAGTATCAATTTCTCCTAACTCGACATCCGTCAAGCCAGCCACATCAAATGTCCAATCAGTAATCCGAAACTGATTGTCGCTAGATTCCTCGATTTGGGGATAACGCGCTTGCAACTCCCAAAACCGTTCCGCCAACTCGGCGCGATGGGTTTCGATACTCTCAAGCCGCGTCAGAAAATCGAAGCCACTAAAATTGCGATCGAAATAGACACCACCATTTTCGGCGATTGCCCCGGCTACTGGGAGATAATTATTGACAGCACTCACCCAGCCAGCGGATCTCCCCGTTACTAATAATAACTGGATCCCCTTAGCAGTCAGCCTGTCGATCGCTTGCAATAATGCAGGTGTAAATTTGCCATTACTCGTGAGCGTACCGTCAACATCAGTGGCAATCAGTTGAATATCTGTCCATCGAGCGATTAAGGTTGAACTATCGAGCATAGGTATCGATCGAGAATAAAGTACCGATGGCGGGCATCTTCCCAGGTTACAGACAAAGGGCACCGAAAGCAATTTACAAGGGCAATCGCCTAGACTTTAGTACCGCACCTTTTTTCCAGTAACAACTCAGCTATTTATCGGTAGCGATAATACGCGATCGACAGCCATAATTTAAGTCTCTATGTCAATAAATGCGGAAACCGATCTGAAAATAGTGTAGATCGAAAATATGCACGGATTACTGGGGGAAAATCACACACATGTACACACGAAAACTTAGCTTGCTCGTCCTCTCAACGCTCCTCATCGCTGGCTCGCCAGCCTACAGCGCCACTCAGCCAACGGCAAACCTAAATCCCACACCCAACAAGACTTTACTCGCTCAACAGGATCGGGCACCAGATCTCATCACTGTGGGCGTGTCACTGATTAATAGCTTGATTAATCCACCCAGTCGTTCGGCTCAAATCAATGCCGATGCTGAAGTCAAAAAAGCCAAGATTGCGGCGGATGCAGATATTGCCAAAGAGAAACTCCGGATCGAGGCTAGTCAAAATACAGACAGAGTAGCGCCCGTACTCAACCAATGGGGTGTCACGCGGATTGCTTGTGCGCCCGGATTAGTCTTTATCAATGGGATTACTACCGATACAGTTTGCATTCAGCCCAGTGCCGATATCAACCCAGGTTATTATAGCTATGATAGCGCCCGAAAACAGTTAATTCGCAATAGCTCTAGCGTGCAAACTACTCAAAATACTCAGCAAACCAGAGTGTCGAATAGTAATAGCGAGCGCGGCTTTTAATAGTTTCACATCTTGCATCAAAACAGAGTTACTGGTGTTCTAGTGAATAGTGGATAGTGGATAGTGGATAGTGAATAGTGAATAGTGGATAGTGGATAGTGAATAGTGGATAGTGGATAGTGGATAGTGAATAGTATTTAGGAGTATATTTCTATCAGTTTTATGTACTGCTGTAAGATGTGAACAGTTCTAATATTTATATTTTTTAATATCGATCGAGAATCCATGAAACCGACAACCATCACTCAAATTTTACTCCCGATCGCAATTTCGACAATTGGATCGCTGCTGTCCCAAGTTGCCTCAGCCCAACTCCCACCAATTGTCAATAATCAAGCCGAGCTTCGCGTCACAGAAACACCGAACAATAATGCGCCGCAAGATGGAAATATTGCCAATGCTGGTCTGAGAGTTAGTTGTCAGAATCTCACAACTGTCGTTCAAAAAGGCGATCGCCAAGCAACAATGTTGACCTGGAACTACAGTGGTTTCGGTCGAGAGTTCACCCCAGAAAAACGCTGCCAGATCGTCTCAGAACGTCTCCAGCAAGCCGCAAATATCAATGGTGGTACTTTTAAAGATTTACAAATAGCGACTGGCACAGTAAATTCTCAAGCCGTAATTTGTGCATTGCGATCGAATAGCAATAAATGTACTCGTAAGAACTTACTATTTACACTCAGTCCCGAAAATGCCCGCAATCCTGATGCGGTCATCCAAAAAATGTTTAGTTTTGCGGCTGATGGCAGTAGTTCGATTAATGAAAGTGCGACAAATAGCTCGCCAAAATTCGATGTCAATCTTGGTAACTGGGAGCAAAAAGCTTTCCCCCGCTCGCAGAAATCTACTCCTAACAATCGGCGCAAAATCGATACAGGCTTTTAATTTGCCGTCGGATTCAACATCTTGGTAACTAAATTGCGATCTAGACACATATCGACCTGCCCCTAAATTTACGGTTATGGAGCGAGATTGTAATTCATTTACTATCGAAAAAGAGCGCCTTGCCAGTCTAAGTATCATCTGGGCTTCGATCGCTAAAAACCACACAGACCGATCGCGCTTGACAGGATCGGATTACCGTACCAAGTCAGGTGTCTTTGTTGCCCCAAATCTTGATGCAGAGCCGAGATCGAATGTAATAAAATTGATATGCGCCAGAGTCACTTACCTATGATAATATTCATGCAACAATATTTAGTGACCTCATGCCTGCTGACTTTGTAAAGCTCGCACAGACCTATCTTTCTACTTACCCAGAGCGACAGCAGAGCTACTTTGCTGCGCTAACTAGGTTTTCTGGTGAATCAACCCAGACAATCTCATCCAATTGGCTTAAATCCGAGTATCTCAGGCACAAACTCCGCAAAGATAGCTACTTGCGGATCGATCGTACTACCGCCACAGCCCAAATGACAGGCTAACGCTCTCAGATCGGAGTGGAGACCATCGAGCGATGGTCTCCACTCTAAGCCACTGGAGATCGACTAATTAGCGCATCGTGACAAATTCTTCAGCCGAGCTGGGATGAATCCCCACAGTGGCATCAAAATCTGCTTTCTTTGCGCCCATTTTGACCGCAATCGCTACGCCTTGGATGATTTCTGCCGCATGATCTCCGACCATGTGCGCGCCCAAGACTCGATCGGTTTTAGTGTCTACTACCAGTTTCATCAGGGTACGATCCTGTTTATTGGGTAGGACATAGTACATCGGACGAAAGTTGCTCCGATAAACTTTGATATTATCACCGTGCATTTCGCGGGCTTCTTCTTCGGTTAGCCCGACAGTTGCAGCCTCGGGAGTGGTAAAGATCGCCGTGGGGATATCTGCATAGTTCATGACACGGGGTTTGTTGCCAAACACTGTATCGGCAAATGCGCGACCTTCGTTGACAGCGACTGGTGTAAGCTGAACCTCATCGGTACAGTCGCCGACGGCGTAGATATTCTCTACATTTGTCTGGCTATTTGCATCTACCAAGACCGCCCCATTTTGGGTCTTGACATTCGTATTTTCTAGTCCTAAATCGGCTGTATTCGGTCGGCGTCCCAATGCGGCTAGACTCACGGCGTCGGCGAGAATTGTTTGCTGTCCATCTTTAGTTGTCACCGTGACACTAACGCCATTATCGGTTTTTTCCAAAGATAGATCGCAGGCATTATTAATAATCTTGATGCCATGATGGGTCATTCCTTCCTGCACCGCCGATCGCAAGTCGCGATCGAAACTCCGTAAAATCAGATCGGGGCGAATAATCTGGGTCACTTCCGTCCCCAATCCATTCATAATGCAAGCAAACTCGCACCCAATATAACCCGCACCTAAGATAACGATCTTCTTCGGTTGAGTGGGTAAATAAAACATGTCATCGGAGATCAGGGCGTGTTCGATCCCGGGAATATCGGGACGCACGGGATGTCCGCCGACTGCAATCAAAATTCTCTCCGCAGTCACCGTCCGATCGCCCACTTGCAGCGTATGATTGTCGATAAACTTCGCCCGTGCAGGAATCACTTCTACCTTGGATTTATCTAGCATCGTCTGATAAATCCCATTGAGCCGCAATAACTCATTATCGATCGCACCAATCATCTTCGGCCAGTCTAACTGACTCTCGACCGCACTCCAGCCATAACCTTCCGCATCAGTGAATAGTTCGGGAAAGTGGGACGCATACACCATCAACTTCTTGGGAATACAGCCGCGATTGACACAGGTACCGCCGAGTTTGCTATATTCAGCAACACCTACCTTAGCACCATATTCTGCGGCACGTCGTGCCGTAGCAATCCCGCCGGAACCGCCACCAATTACGAATAGGTCAAAATCATAACTCATATTCTGTATATCCTTACTTGCCCAAAATGTGGAGATGTAGCTGCACTTATTACGGTGTATATATAAGCTTAATAGACTTCGACTGAGATGGTGTTACCCCCCCAACCCCCCTTTATAAGGGGGGGCTTTTCTTGCTCTTGCTCCCTCCCCTGCTTGGTGCAACACATCGCTAGGCGGGTCACCCGCCCAGCGCGGAGGGAACCTCCGCGTGGTTGCATCCGCGCATATTCGGGGAGGGCTGGGGTGGGGTAGAGATCTCCGCAGCACCAGCGATCGATCGAACAGTTGGGTTTGACGTTACTCCACCCAACCGACAACATTAACTAACCCTTAGAATTTTTCAAATAATTCAACATCGTGTTAACATCAGAAACTTCAAAAGGATCGGTTTCACAGTTGTCGCTGTAACCAGCTTCGATGAATGCTTGCTCGACTTTGCCGTCATTGACGACCATCGAATAACGCCAAGACCGCATTCCAAAACCTAAGTTTGATTTTTCGACCAACATGCCGATTTTGCGGCTAAATTCACCGTTACCGTCGGGTAATAGCTTGACGTTCTTCACTTCCATGTTTTTGCCCCATTGGAACATCACGAAAGCATCATTGACGGATACACAATATACTTCATCAACACCCAGCGATTTGATCTCCTCATAAGCCGCATCATAGCCGGGGAGATGGCTGGTAGAGCAGGTAGGTGTAAAGGCACCAGGGAGTGAGAAGACAACTACTCTTTTGCCCGCGAAGATGTCTTGTGTAGTCGTATCTTGCCATTTGAAAGGGTTTG
>NZ_JANLWO010000168.1:0-4563 GCF_031364565.1 Chamaesiphon sp. OTE_20_metabat_361 | reverse complement strand
ATAACAAAGATTTTAAACCCCTGGAATTTTACAATTAAAATGCTCAAAAATTCAAGATTGAACATTCTGCTAGTCGAAGACGACGAAGTAGATGTGATGACCGTACAGAGAGCTTTCAAACAAAGTAAAATTACTAATCCTTTGTATATCGCTGGCAATGGCAGTGAGGCTTTGGCGATGTTACGTGGCAAAACTGGAGAACCTGCTCTTATTCCGTCCGATCGGCGACTTGTCCTGCTAGACCTAAATATGCCAGCGATGAATGGCTTAGATTTTTTGAGACAGTTAAGATCTGATGCAGAGATCGGACGTATTCCAGTAATTATCATTACCACGTCTGACGAAAAGAAATATTTAACAGATGCTTACGAATTAAATGTCTCTGGCTATCTGAAAAAGCCATCTACTTATGACAAGTTTGTCGAACTAATAGTAGTACTTAATGACTACTGGACGGCATGTGAGATGAACTAGCTTTTAATAATTAATAATTAATAATTAACTTCAGTTATACAGTAGTGGCGTGACCGGACTAAAACTGTGGGTAAAACGATCGTCAAAGTATTGTTAATTACTACTTTAATGTCTTAAATGCCCACTGTTTTAGTCCGGTCGTCCCAGTAGGGTGGGCCGTGCCCACCAACTAGGTTTCAGGCATAATTCATTTTATAAATAATTGCGCCTACCTACTTATATCGTCGGTAGACCTACGAAATCTCGAATTACCTTGCTGATGCCATGAGTCATCCGGGAAAGCTGCTCAAAGTCAATTTTGGCGATTGTGTCGCGATCGATTCGATCCGGCGGATACTCCAAAAGCGCGGTATCTGCGATCGTTACAGCTTGATAACCTTGTTGCCAAAACGATCGACTATCCGACCCGATGCCCCGAATCAAACCGGGCAAAGCTAAGCCTTCGGAGGGAAATTGAGCTTGAGCGCGAAAGGATCGGATCGTGTTGCGCAGTAATTCCCGCGAGTCGATATTGCTGACAAAACCGATAACATTGCCTCGATCGAAACCTAAAAAGTTGAGTGGCGGTGGATATTTTTGGGGCTGAGCGGTATCGGTAGCATACCCTAATGTTTGTAGACCGAACATCCCCACGATCTTGTCGCCGCGTTGTTTAGCAGCTTGGGCATAAACCAAACTGCCCATGTTTTTAGTCCCGAAAAAGGGCGGTTGTTCGTTGGTAAATTCGACAAATCTCAATGTCCGCAGCGGCTTGGTTCCGACAAATTCCCGAGCGAGAGCGAGGACTGCCGCTGCGCTAGTAGCGTTATCGTTGGCATCGGAACTGGTGAGGGCACTATCGTAGTGTCCGCCAATTACTAAGATTTCGTCAGCACGACTACTACCGGGGATTTCGACTTCGAGGTTGCTATAGCTTTTACCTGCTACGGTATACTCCTGCTCGCAAACTGTATATCCAGCTTGTGCTAGTTCGGTATTCAGGAAGTCTTTTGCTGCAACTAGGTTTTGATAGTTATCGACATTCCGCCGTCCGATCTTGACGGCTAAGGTCTGCACATCGCTGGTGAGTCGATCTTTGAGTTGGATCTCGGTCGCTGTTAGTGGTGGTAATGCTTGACGATAACTCACTCCTGGCATCCAGACCATTAACGACCATCCAAAGATGAGGATAGCGGCAATAATGATGATGAGAATGGCTAGTCTTTTGAAGGACGTAGAATCGATTAGTTTGAAATTCACAGTTCTCGCAGGTACAAGACAGCACATACCTATCCAGACATTATAATATCATCGATCGCGTTTTTTGAAGATTTTGCCATCCATCTCCTCCCATCTCCCATCTCCCATCTCCCCACCTATTTTAATAACCGTTCGATGCGATTGAATTCTCGATTGACAGCTTGCCAACGTTGTTGGTTGTGAGGATCGATGCGGAGTGATTCTTTCAGATATGTGCGGGCTAGCACGAGTTGCGCTCGGCGATTGATGAGATCTTGAGCGTATTTGAAGTACATTTCGGATTGCTTTTTCGATATTTCTGCACAGTTAGGCACAACTTTAGCCAACATGTCCACGATCGAGACTGCTTTGACAAAATTTTCTTGACGGACTAACTTATCAAGGTTTTCAAAAACTTCTTTTTTTAGCTCCAAGTCTTGAGGCGACAGCGACGAATCGACTACTCGATCGACGCGCACATCGCTGTGAGCGGCTGGTGCTGGATCGACAGGCTCGGGGCGATCGATCTGGGCATGTGTTGCTAAAAGTACCTGATATGCTTGATTGAGAGTGTTAAATCGATCGCGTGCAGTTGGATCGTCAGGATTGAGATCTGGGTGAATTTTTTTAGCCATCTGACGATAGACTGCTTTAATGCGCTCGATCGAGGCTGAGGAGTTCAATCCAAATAATTCGTAAGATTTTTCGACACTAATATTATTACTAAGCATTCCGAATCGCACTCTATCTCACTCCAATTATATCCGAGCGGATATACGTCCTGCCTCAGTGGATTCACTACTCAGAGCATTGCTAGAGATTGGTTTCATCATAGACACTCATCCCAATTTCCCAGGCTTGAGTGAGTAGTGTGCCATATTCTACTAATTGTGGTTGGCTGGCTAAATTTTGGAGATCGATAAGATTGTGAGAGATTCCTAGCATTAGTTCCGATGAATTGGGCTGTTGGCACAATCGCTCGGAATGTGACTCTATTTGGAGTGCTATGAGTAAATTGTGACGAGTTTTTGCCAGAATTTCTAAGATACTGGCTGGTACTCGATTCTCATTCTGAGAGGCTACGCCAACGGGGCAGTTGTTGACAATTCTAGCCAGTGTTTCTAGTGTATCAATTTCCATCACAATTTGATTGTAATGCTCGATTTGTTCGATAAGTTTTAGCAGTTTATGTAATTGTTTGCCACGTCGATACATCCACCGATTAGCACCGATTAAAATCATCGCTGTTATCGCTCCGTCGATCCAGACTAGGTTGACTACTCGTGCTTGCTGAGACGGTGGCGGGCAATAAATAGCTAATACTCGATCGATCGGCAGCATTAATGCCGTAAAGCTGATACTAATGGCGATAACTTGCAGCAATAATACCTGAATGATTTTGTGTGGTTTTTGCCACACATCTTTTCGCCATGCAAAACCGATTGTCAGCGAACCGATCTCTTGTTGACCGATCGATTCTACAGTCGATCGCGAAATAATTAATTTAGTAATTTCATCCACAATATATCTACTCTTTAGTTATCGATCTACGATTGAAATATTTTAATAATATCGTCGATAGTTTCTGCTTAAACAAGAATACCGAAAATGCACAAAGCAAATTCCACCCTGAAAACCCAATTATTAATTAATAATTATTAATTAATAATTAACTTACCATCCTATTTGGTGTAACGATTGCCAGACTGCCGTAAAGAAGCTACCTTCGCGCGGGCGAAAGATTTCAAAAGTGCCCCCAGTTCCAAAAAATGGTCTGAGTGTCCAGCCTAATTGAGTGCCGACAAATCCATATAACCCTAACCAGAATTTGAGAATATTTTTCCGGATCTTAACATTTCCAGATTGTTCTTCTAATGCTGTTGGTTTCATCGTTCGATACAAAAAGGACACGCCCAAGATGCCAGTAAGCGCAAAAATGGCTACGTTTAATAATAGAAAAAACAATTTGTCATTAATAGTCAACAAAAAGAATAAAGTAACTGGTGCAAATCCACACAGCAAAACAGAAATAACTGTAATTGCCGATAACAAGTAAGCCCAATGTTGCCGAATCGTACTGCGAGATCCAAAGAAGGCATTGAAAATGTAGAGTGTGGGCAAGCAAACAATTAGTGTAATCAGATATAAAGCTGGTAACTTAACTGCTGAAGAAAGAATCTGAATCGGTATCGCACTATTGGTCGCCCCAATAATTGCACCATAAATCGCAAAGCAACTAAAGCTAGTAAATAGGAGCGAGAAAATTTTACTATTGAGCTTCTCACTGTTGTGAATCTCATCGATGAAACTAAATCGATCTTTGAGTAAATAAACTAGAGTATTAGTATTTTCCATAATCTGTGACTATTCCGTGTGATTCGATCGATGTTGCTGAAATTCCGGTATTCTTAGTCTAAGCCAGTCTCTACCAGGATTTGGGCGGAAAAAATCGGCACTTAAAGTCGGAAAAAGTGGGATGATGATACTCTAGAAACGGCTACGGCACATTCGATCGCATCTATCGACGATCGAGCCACTAATGAAGGTTTGAGCAGAGTTATCTCGACATCGGCAGTCGCCAAGGATTGCCCGAGCGAAGCTCTAACCGCTCGACTAGGCTCTACTGAGCTGCGATCGCCAAATCGTCAGCTCGATCGCAAAAATTTTGGGCAATCGGGTTTCGCACCGATCTCCGATCGTGCTATGATAGAGTGCTGGCATGTGGAGAGGTGGCAGAGTGGTCGAATGCGTCCGACTTGAAATCGGATGAGGTGAAAGCTTCCGTGAGTTCGAATCTCACCCTCTCCGTTACAGTAATTAAAGACTAGTGTGACTTAACCCATAACTTTGCCGCAACGGCAAGCTTATGCT
>NZ_JANLWO010000145.1:0-6676 GCF_031364565.1 Chamaesiphon sp. OTE_20_metabat_361 | reverse complement strand
ACCATCATATCCATCAGTTCTTGGTCGTTTGCCAAGTCTACAGAGGCTTCAGTTGCAAAGGAGAAAGGATACTTATGCTCGACCATCCACGGTAGTAATTCTTTGAGCAACAGTTTGACGTTGCGTTTGTTGCCGATGAAGTTGTCATCGACCATAAAGATACTCCGCCGCCAACCCAATTCGTAGAGATAATCGAGTTCCTTGAGCATTTGGGCGGGATCTTTCGTCCGGGGTTTGCGACCGTAGAGGACGATGATATCGCAGAACTCACACTGGAACGGACAACCGCGCGAAAACTGGACGGACATCTCTGCATAGGCATCGAATTCCAGCAGTTCAAAGCGGGGGATGGGAGTAGTGGTTACGTCGGGACGTTCGCCATTGGGTGCGCGGAAGGTGCCAGAAGTTTGTCCTTGTTTGACTGCTTCAACAAATAAGGGGATCGTCAGTTCGCCTTCATCTAAAATTAAATAATCTGCGCCCACCTCTGAGACTTCATGCGGCAATGCAGTAGGATAAGGGCCACCGACGGCGACGCGCTTGCCTCGGCGTTTGGCTTCTTGAATCTGGGCGAGTAAATCGGGTTTCTGGACGATCATTGCCGAGCAGATAACTAGTTCCGACCAGCTCCATTCAGCTTCGGTAACTTCGCGGACGTTGAGATCGACGAGCTTGTAATTCCACTCTTGAGGGAGGATAGCAGCAACGGTAATCAAGCCCAATGGTGGGATCAAAGCTTTACGACCCATCAATTCGATCATTTTCTCAAATGACCAAAAGCTCTTAGGGAAACGAGGGTAGAGGAGCAGAACGTTCATAAATATTATCTCCAAGTAACGGCATTCCCCGTTAGGTGGAATGATGGACGCATACAACTAACTGACTTTAGTTTAGTTGGTTTTGTTTCTTTGGCAACATGTTTTAGACTAACATCTTGCATCAAAACGAAATTACTGGTGTTCTGGTGGATAGTGGATAGTGGATAGTGGATAGCGATTCGCTGACTGAAACACATGCTCTTACACCCTCGGCGTGATTTCAGTTGCTGGTGCAAGATGTTAGTAGATCGATTTAATCCATATTAATCCAAAAATTTCCGCAGATCGAATTCTACTAGTTCGGTATTGTCGAGATCTACACTAGCCAAATTAGCGCCAGTCGGATCGATCGACTGACGATCTGCGATCGATTTCTGCCGTGCCGCTGCAACCGACAACATCAAGAGAATTCGTTCGGTATAGTCTACCGCGCCACATAATTCTCGATCGAGCAAATCCAATCCGCCGTTAGCATATTCTTCAAAGATCCCAATCCGCTGCTGTTCGACGTCAGCGCGATCTGGGGAAATCACATTAATATTTTCAGTAGCGGCGATCGCAATTAGTTTCATCACCGGATCGTAACCCCGCGCGATAAATATCTCGATACTAATCGACCCTGGTTCTTTTTTGGAAATTTCGCCCAGCGGCGTGCGTTGTTTGTGTTTGGCACCCAATACTGCGGCAAATAAAATCACGTCAGCATAGGTTTGAAACGGGCTATTATTGTCAGTCGCTGCGATTAGTGATTTGACTAATTCCGCTTTGTCTTTGGCAACGCGAATTCGATTTTCAGACATAAGTGTGGGTGCGGAGCTGCGATCTAAGGCGGACGAATATGAGTAAGATTATAGTTGTTAGGACACTCCAGCGATTGAAATCGCCGCTTGTGATGCAAAGTCCGCCTACGCGGACTAATTAGTATAGGAGGTTTTAAAAGTATAGATTAGCACTCGCAAACCCTAGAAATCCCCCCTAGCCCCCCTTTTTAAGGGGGGAACCGGATCGGAAGTGTCGTCCCAGTAGGGTGGGCACTGCCCACCATCTACATTTCGAGCCATAAAATCGATCTACGGGCAATCACCAGCGAGTAAACATTGCCGTTGACAAAGAATCAACCCAAACCAAGATTGGGGATCTGTCCAGACTTTGAGCGGTTGGAGCGCATGACTGGTGAGGGTATCGCTCAGAGTGGGAAGATGAAACTTGCGCGAGATTTCGGTGTGAATAGTTTCGCCCGATTGGAGGGAGATTTCTAAGCCCAAAGCGTTGAGTTTAATAGTTTGAGCTATCAGACTTTTGAGGTGCATTTCAATCTGACTGGCTACGGGATTAAAGAAGGCGTAATGTGCGAAATTATCGAGATTAAAGTTACCCTCAAAGCGATCGTTGAGATGCTGTAACATGTTGAGATTAAAAGCAGCCGTGATGCCTTGGGCATCGTTGTAAGCAGCTTCAAGGACAGCGATCGGTTTTTGGAGGTCGATACCTAAAAGAAAAAACTCACCGGGTTGGAGTGCCTGCTGGACTTGAGTAAGGAAGAGATCGCACGCTCGATCGTCCATATTGCCCAGCGTACTACCCAAGAACATCAGCATCCGGTTTTCTACCATGCGCGGGGGCAGCTTGGCGAGGGCGCGTTCGTAGGTACCTGCGACGCCGCAGACGTTGAGCTGGGGGTAAGTTGCGAGTAATTCTAGTGCGGTGGAGCGGAGGATACCTGCACTCACATCGATCGGGTAATAATGAAGGGGGTTGTCGAGTTGCGAGTAGGCTGCTAGTAAGGTGTGAGTTTTGCGGGAGCTACCGCTACCGAGTTCGACGATTTCACAGGCTCCAGTTAAGTCGATAATTTCCGAGACGTAGGTATCGAGAATGGCTTGCTCGGTGCGGGTGGGATAATATTCGGCTAAGTCAGTGATCTGCTCGAATAATTCTGAGCCGCGATCGTCATAAAAGTAGCGAGGTGGTAAGGTTTTAGGGGTTGACCTCAAACCAGCGATAATATCTTCACCCCGATCGATCGTCGGTAGATCTTTATCTACACTAATCCATCGCAGTCGATCGTGTTCGGTAGTTGTGGCGTTCATGTGGGTTTTTCCGTATCGATGACGGTTAAGGGTTGAGTCAGATCGGGCAGGCTCAAGTTGGCACGCATCGCCGTAGCTAAGAGCACAAAATTGTAACTTACCTTTCTTTATCAAAAACCCTATCCCTAAATAATAACAGGTGGGGATTTCCCTCCTTATCGATCGACCGTCTTGTAAGCCTTGCCAGCTAACAACTTTCTGGATAGATTTTGTAGATGAGATTACGCAGATGCAAATCTCAACAGCAATACAATCGATCGATTGAGTTAGCTCATTATGTGAATATCAGCCACTCCAACCCCATGCTACGATAGCGAAGGCGATTTACAGCAGAGCAGTGTGACCGAGGGGCAAATTTATCATCGCAAACAGAGCAGACAACCTAATGATGTGGCGACTGCAAGGGCACAAATAGCCAGCCAAGAACTATGGGGCGGCCCAGCCAGAAATATTTTTCAAAGCCATATTCCCAAAGTCAAGGCTTATCTTGAGAAATTGCCACAAGACCAAAACGGCATAAAGACGACAACAGGCATCGAATTTTATACTGAGGTCGAACCAGATCGTAATACTAAGCCAGGTGGTGTTTTATATTGGTCGGGAGAACGGGAAGGGGTTCGTACCGAAGATGAGTACGCTAAAATTAAGGTAAAGATCGCTTATTGCAACCAATTCGATCCGGTCTATATTGCTGATGACTAATCCTATAACTACCAAGAGTCAGCGCGTACGCTTTGAAGAAGTGACACCGACAAATGAGATCGTTGTCTATTTCAACGCGCAATTATCTTCTTTAGTTGCTGGTACGGGGTTGCCAATCTTTCAAGGCTATGACGACTTAGACGATATCCAATTCGCACATATCACGCTCCCATCAGGTAATACAGTGGTGCTGGGACAGTATGGAAATGCACCGGAAATCGGGGTAGACCTGTATGTCGATTTCAATCCTAAGAATAACCTATCGACGATCGCGGCGAATATTCCCGCTCTGGTTGTAGAAACTTTGCGATATCTAGCTATACCAAGAGCAACTGCGGTTTGGTTTCACCCAGATTATGAGCAAGAAATTGACCGTCTCTACTCCGAACACAGCGAGATTGAACCCATCGATAGGCTCGAATCAGGATTGTTATCCCCAAACGGAGAACGCGAACCCATCGATTGTTTCTACTATGCTCTGGAAATCTACACTAGAGACAAGTTGCCTGACTACTGGGCGATGCTCCAACACAATCTTGGTTTAGCTTACTTCGATCGGACTAAAGGGGAACGACAGGAGAATTTGCAAAAGTCGATCGAATGTTTTAACAAGTCTCTTGAAGTCTTCACCAAAGATAAGTTTCCAGCAAAATGGCAGATAAATCAGGAAGATCTGAGCCAGTCGCAGGAAGCCTTGAAAAACGATCGAATCTATTCATCCTCCCATAACCGATAAATCTATGACTATTGCCAAATCTAACGATGTTCGTGCGTATCCAGCCCCAGAAATTGTGACTTATATGGAGCAGCAAGCAGATCTGTTTGAAGCAGCAAAGCCCCAGCTAATAGAGCAATTTTTAGGTCGGTATGTTTGGTGTGAGAACGGACAAGTATTAGACTCCGATATCGATCGTGAAGTCCTAGTATTAAGAATCTACGGAGATGCCGAACCACGCCCTTTATTTATTCGCAAGGTAATGAACACAGAACCCAAACTACTAGTGCGTTCGGCTCCCAATTTGAAATAAAACATCATGGGAACTTATCGTTATACATCTGTTGGTGGAGATATTCCAGCAATTCCAGTAATGCCGCTAGAACTCATTCAACCAGGGAAATTCGAGCATCCTTCCGTCGTCGGTCAAGCTATCTTAGATACAGGTTCAGATTGTACACTTGTGCCCATTCCGTGGCTAATCCAAGTGAACGCTCAGGTATCAGATCGAGCATTGCGGATTCCAGTCTGCGGACAATTAAGTTTAGCGATTCCCCATTAAGTAGGTATTCGATTCGACCGATATCGCCATTTTGTATTTCGAGTCTATGGCTGTTCGGTAGATGATATCGGAGAAATGGCATTAGTAGGTCGGGATCTTCTGAATTTATACAGAGTTGAATTTGATGCTCCAAATGGGATATTCGCTATTTACTAGATTGATGAGGCATCATGCCAGATACCAGCGATACAGGTAAGCTTTCATAGGTCACAAAATATCGATCGCGCCAATCAGTAATATATCGACCGAACCAGATATCTTCGGGAATCAAATCGTGTGTATCAGCAATGCCCTGATTGTGACTGAGATGAATCTCGATGACATCGTGCGATTTCAATAATTCTTTACAGGTATTCTCCGTAGCTCGCTCGTTTCCCTGCTGCCAAATCAGAATATGAGATACATCTAATAACAGTGGAAAGTCCACCAAACTATCTAAACTAGAACACCAATAATCGACAGTAGGCATTACTTCTACTGCTACTGGTACCTGGAGAATATTTTGTAAGTCTAGTAACGAACGTTCTAGTTCGCTGCGGTTACATTCCCATCGACGTGGTGCATGAATAGAAACAGCTACAACATGTTGATTTTGCTGGATAAAGTCGGCATAAACCGACCATGTTTCGGGCTTAGAAAGTTTGAGTAGCTGCCGATGATTTTTCTCGTACAAGCAGGAATCATGCAAAATTAGCGAAATATTTGGATAATCAAAATCAACTCGACAATTACTACCGATCGCGAGTTCTAAATATTCTAATTGGAGTGAAGGTTTAAATAAGTCAAAAAGCTCTAGACATTCAGCGATCGGACAGATACCGATCGCAGATATACTCAATCCCAGCATAATTAAGGCTTAAAGTAAGTAATTTCTCGAACGGTTTCCCTACAGACACAAGCGAGTCTACCAAAGAGATTAGTATAAATTTTATCTATAACCTCATAGTGTTCTTCGATTGTTAATTTTTCCAAAATAGCCCAAGCATAATTACGTAAACTATCTTCAGCCCTCCATCGCAACTCATCTCGATCTTCATCCTCCCACCAGTCACGCTTAACAATTTGCAAATCTTGAGGGTGAGGTAAATCTGAAATATTATATTGTTTTACTAAATTATAAATATCTTGCTGAGAGATTTCTTCTACCTGTAGAGCTAAATGATAATCACCGCTGTAAGGATATTCATCTCTCACAATTATCTCTTTAATTGCCCGGTCGGAAGCAGCTTGGGCAGACGACCGATCGATATGAGTTGAAATAAATTTATGCGCCACCTCTTTATTCCACAAGTCATAACAGCTAACATCAATTTCTTCTCTGTAGATATTTTCACCATTATCATTAGAAAAATCCCAAATAGTATAGTCGCTGTCATTATAAGTCAAACCAGACTGATAAACACTCCAAACTATGTCACCTGGATTAAGCAAAATACCTCTAGGCAATAACTCCCAATCTCGTTCCGATAAAATTCGCGGGTCTAGATTATCTGAATTTAGCCTACAATAAGCATGATATCGAACGATAAGATTGTCGTCATGTGAATACTCGATTAATCGATCGATATCTGCTCGATCGAATTTAGCTATTGACTGAATACATCTAATTTTATCTAGTGGGTCTGTCATCATACTCCCTATTTTGATAGTTTGTAGTTTAATTAAAATCGGTCATGACATCGATGTATGAGTTTCGCTGATAGTCTTAGCCCGAACTGATATCAGTTGCCACATCGATCGATAGTAGCTTTATATTGAGGAAGTAAACATCAAAAACTCCCCTCTACCC
>NZ_JANLWO010000068.1:0-1817 GCF_031364565.1 Chamaesiphon sp. OTE_20_metabat_361 | reverse complement strand
GGAGGAGTGGGGGAGATGGGGGGACGGGGGACGAGGGAATGGGGAGTTAGCTTCGGGTTGTGGGGCTACTGCTCGATCTCCAAGCAATGTCGGCGATCGCCTATAATATAATCGCGTCGCTTACCATCTAACATTTCTCTGACAACAGACGATCGAACATCACCACATCTAATACTCCCCCACTCCCCCACTCCCACTCTCCCCATCCCCCATGACCTCCAAAACGCGAAATTATCACATCACCACCTTTGGCTGTCAGATGAACAAAGCTGATTCCGAGCGGATGGGTGGGATATTAGAAGAGATGGGGTTCCAATGGTCGGACGATCCTTTCAGTGCTGATTTGGTGCTGTATAACACCTGCACGATTCGCGATCTGGCAGAACAGAAGGTTTATTCTTATCTAGGCAAACAAACTCGCCGCAAAAAAGACAATCCGGATCTGATCCTGATTATGGCTGGTTGCGTTGCTCAGCAGGAAGGTGAAGCACTGCTGCGCCGGATTCCCGAGCTAGATATCATTATGGGGCCACAACATGCCAATCGTCTCGAAGACCTGTTGCAGCAGGTATTTGCTGGCGCTCAGGTGGTGGCGACCGAACCAGTACACATTATTGAAGATATTACCAAACCCCGCCGCGATAGTAGCGTGACGGCGTGGGTGAATGTGATTTATGGCTGTAACGAACGCTGTACCTATTGTGTGGTGCCTAATGTACGTGGCATCGAGCAGTCGCGCACGCCTGAAGCTATTCGCACTGAAATTAGAGAATTGGCACGTCAGGGTTATAAAGAAATTACCTTACTCGGTCAAAACATCGATGCCTATGGGCGCGATTTACCAGGTTCGACGGTGGAAGGTCGCCATTTGAATACGTTGACGGATTTACTTTACTACGTTCATGACATCGAGGGGATCGAGCGGATTCGATTTGCCACTAGCCACCCGCGTTATTTTACCGAGCGGTTGATTAAAGCCTGTACCGAATTACCGAAGGTGTGCGAGCATTTTCACGTACCATTTCAGTCTGGGGACAATGACATTCTCAAAGCAATGTCGCGCGGTTATACTCACGAAAAATATCGCCGAATTGTCGATACCATTCGTAAGTATATGCCCGATGCGTCGATTAGTGCCGACGCGATCGTCGGATTTCCCGGTGAGACTGAGGAACAGTTCGAGCGGACGCTGACTTTGATCGCGGATATCGGCTTTGATATGGTGAATACGGCTGCTTATTCACCACGTCCGAATACCCCCGCCGCCGTGTGGACAAATCAATTGAGTGAAGAAATCAAACTCGATAGATTGCAGCAGATCAATCACCTAGTTTCCCAAACGGCGATCGAGCGATCGCAGCGATATCTCGATCGGGTAGAATTGGTCTTAGTCGAAGACCGTAATGCCAAAAATCCCGACCAAGTTTTAGGTCGAACTGGTGGCAATCGCTTGACTTTTTTCAATGGGGATATTGAGGAACTGCGGGGGAAAGTCGTCCCCGTCAAAAGTACCGAAGCTCGCGCCTTTAGTTTGACGGGAGACATGGTGACACAGCTTGACGGTTAGACCCAAATCGCCAACGAGACTAACACAATCGAACTAGCCATGAACGTGAGTTCGGGATAAGGTAGTTTTGTCAGTTGTTGTGCTTAGTGGATCGGTAAACTTTAGATATTAGTGAGTTGCGATTTTTCTAGCGGAGGCAGAACCCGGATCTGGGGGTTCCGACCCCCAGACCCCCCGCTGAAAGGCGGGACGCCGCCTCTCAGACTCTCCTGCGTAAGGTTCGATTAGTAAGTGGCGTAGAGTGAGCCTA
>NZ_JANLWO010000060.1:0-5330 GCF_031364565.1 Chamaesiphon sp. OTE_20_metabat_361 | reverse complement strand
CGCATATCTGGGAAAATCCCCGCTTTGGAGACTTCTCGCTTAAATCGGCGTAGCACTGACTCAATGCCTTCACTTTCACCGGGAATTACTTGAGACATCCTAACCCATCCACAAACTTAGTTATTTGACATACCTCCTCGTCCCAAATGAGCGAGGATTCCTTGACGCTTCACAGCAACTTGCTACCGAGATAGTCTTACTATTGCTCCACATCTGTTTAGCTTCCAATGCTTTACGGCGACTTATAAAACTAACAAGACTAGATCGTATTAGCTATTTATCGACCAAAAAAGGACAAACTTGGAGTCTGCCCTTCTTTTTGCTTGACTCAAACGCTAAGGCTCAAATCTAGTAGCGACGGTTGCCACCGCCACCACCACCGAATGAACCTTTTTCTTCACGAGGCTTAGCCTTGTTGACTTTGAGGTCGCGACCCATCCATTCAGCGCCATCGAGAGCTTCGATAGCAGCAGATTCTTCTGCGTCTGTTTCCATTTCCACAAAAGCAAAACCGCGTAGACGACCAGTTTCCCGATCGGTAGGCAATTGAACTCGCTTGACTTTACCGTACTCGGCAAAAGTCTGAGTTAGGTCATCCTGCGTAACTTCGTAGGATAAATTGCCGACGTAAATTGACATATCGCTGTCTCCAGAATCCTGTAGGTGTAGAGAGTTAGATTCGGAGAAAAGCTTGTAAAAAGAACCATACAGCCGAAAATAATCTTCACCTCTTATAGTAGCACAGGATTAGTCAAACCGATCGCCTACCGTCAGATAGATGATGTCCCAAGTTAATAATTTAGTAATAGTAAAAAGCAGATCGACCAATTCAAGTAACACTATAGATTAGAGGTGCGATCGATCGTCTCTAAATCTCGCTCTGTCACACTCAGCAACATCATCAACCAGTAGTAACATCTACCTAATGACAGATTTTTGGAGTAGATCGCGGCGAAATTCACCAGATCTAATCTCGCTCTAGTTCGCATTCACACCAGAATCGATCGCTAAGGCGATAAATCATCGATAATTAGTAATCGATAATTAATCATTAATAACTTATGTCTAATTATGTTTAAAGAACTTAATATTGGCACTAATGTGCGCATAATTGCGTTACCGACTCATCTCAAAACTGCCGATCCGATGCCGATGTTACGTTCGCCAAGCTTGCTACCAGTGGGAACGCGCGGATTAATTATCGATCGCAAACCCGGCAATTATTGGGTAGTAAAATTCGAGCGGGGGGCATTTTTACTGGAAGATCGCTATTTAGAACCGATTGAAGACTAACTTAACCGGAACTTTGCCACTGAAATAGGTTTGCGTCGATACAAAAATTAGTATTGCTTATCGGTCTGATAAGTTATCCTGAATAATAAGGTTCGATATAAAGGTGGATAACATGACGCAAGCATTTGATGGCGGTCAACAGAGTAGATTCTCGATCGGCGATATCGCTGCCCAAAGATGGCAAAACCTCGTTACTGGTAGCTTGGGTTTTTGGCTCAGTGGTAGTTTGATTTTAGATTTAGTCATCATGCCCACCTTATGGACGACGGGGATGATGGAGAGCAGTGGATTTGCTTCGGCAAGCTACAGTATTTTCTGGATTTTTAATCGGGTAGAGTTGCTGTGTGCGGCAATAATCTTAAGCGGTGTGTGGGCACTGAGCAAACTATCGGATCGCATGAATCATCAGTCTCAGATGTTGGCAAGTGCAGTGATGCTGATGGCGATCGCGATGAGCTATACTTTCGTAGTAACGCCTTATATGAGTGGATTGGGTATCGATTTAGATATTTTTGCGACCACCAAATCTTTGCCTGTAGAAATGAATCAGATGCACTCGATTTACTGGGTGTTGGAAGCCAGTAAACTCGGGATTGCTGGTTTGTTATTGTCTTTATGCCAACGCTCGACAGTCAAGTAGTTGCCAAGAGTGCCTTTGGTTATCGCTCCGAGATCCCAATGAAAATCGCCGCAGCGGGTTTACCTGTCTGCGGAAGAATGGGTTCGCGGATTTCGACGATCGATAAGCCGTTGGTAGCATAGAGTTGCACCCAAGTCTCCATCGTGCGAAAATACCACGGCGTGGGTGTAAAGCCACTACTGAAGCCATCCCAGCTTGTAGAACGCCAACTATCGACATATGTGAAATTGCCACAGACAAGTAAGGGATGTAGTGTCTGGACGATAAAAGAACCCTGGGGATTGAGTAGCGAACGGATCGATCGGAATAGACTCGTTACTGATTGTTGTCCCAGTAAGGAAAAATTAGCAACTACCACATCGAACTTTTCCGCTAATTTACCGCCAGCGATCTCTTCATAGGAGAGTAGCTCGAATCTCTGGCTACCATTCAGACGTGCGCGATCGATAAATGCTGGGATAATATCGGTACCCAGGACATCCATGCCCAGTAATGTTAATTCCCGAGCTAGCCAACCTTCACCACAACCAAGATCGAGGACTTTGCGCCCATTTTGACTGACGACGGCATCGATTATCGCTCGATCGGTTACTAATTTACGACTTTCAATCTGCCGCTCCTCAATTGCGATAATCCAAGGGGCGGCATTTTTGTGCCAAGATTCGATAATTTCCAGATCTTTATCAACGATTTTCATCAAGATATTCCCGAGGTTAAGTTAGCAGGAAAATACAATTATCGATCGGATGGATTCTGTCTAAAACCTAGATGGTGGGCAGTGCCCACCCTACTACTGGGACTACTGGGACTACATTCTACTAATTATTAATTATTAATTATTAATTATTTTAATGAGCGATCCATTCTGCATCGGTGACAATAAATATTCCTCCAAGTTTTTTGAGTAGGGGTTGCATTGCATTAGACAATTGCTCTGCCATTATTAACTCAGTACAGATAATCATAATATAGCTATTAGTAATCAAATCGTCTCCAGAATAGCCATGTTCGCCGCTGCCAGAGACATTATTAATCACTGTATAGCCAGCGATCGCATTTTTTCTGAGAATTTTCAAGACAGCAGGAACTTCGAGATAACTAACAATAATTTCAACCTTTTTAACTTTTTGCAGCACGTTTAAATTCCCAATATTTTAATAGTCTGTAAATAAATCGGAATCCCAACAATGATATTGAAGGGAAAGGTGATTGCCAATGCCATCGAGACATATAAACTAGGATTGGCTTCCGGCACAGTCATCCGCATCGCGGCAGGTACGGCAATGTAGGACGCACTGGCACAAAGTACGGAAAATAGCAGCGCATTACCTTGTCCCATGCCAATTGCCTTGGCTAAGAAAATTCCGATGAGCGCATTGGCAATCGGCATCAAAATGGCAAAACCAATTAGGAACATCCCAGTTTTGCGAAGATCCTGAATCCGGCGTGCGGCGACTAATCCCATATCCAATAGAAAGAACATTAAAGCGCCATAAAAAAGGTCTTTTTCGACAAATAAATGTACTTTTGCCCAGCCATCTCCACCAGTAAGCACACCAATAATCAGGCTCCCGATTAAAAGTAAGACCGAACCATTTAAAAAAGCCTCGCGCAACACTTCACCCCAAGAAATTTCTGCGCTATCGTCTTTATCTACAGATAGCTCGGTTTCTTTTTTATTAAACACTCTGACGAGAATTAATCCGACGACGATCGCGGGTGATTCCATCAGTGCTAAAGCTGCTACCATATGACCACCGTAAGGAATCTGAAGCTTATCGAGCAGCGAACTCGCCGTAATAAAAGTCACCGCACTGATCGAGCCATAAGTAGCGGCGATCGCTGCTGCATTATAATTATCTAACCTAATTTTTAGAATAAAAAAGGAATAGACTGGTACGATCGAAGCCATAACGATGGCGGCTATTAATGTGCTGATAATTAAGGGACTCAAACCACTTTCAAATAATTCATGTCCGCCTTTAAAACCGATCGCCACTAGCAGATAGAGTGAAAATAGTTTGGGCAGTGGATTGGGGATTTCTAAATCGGACTGCACAAAAATCGCTATCATGCCCAGGAAAAAGAATAGTACGGGCGGATTTAAGATATTAGACAGAATTAAACTACTATCCATCGCAGCTTCAAAATTTTGCTATTAATGTTCGTTCATTATCCGGCTGTTGGTGACAAGTCGGGCAATTGTTTCAATCGATCGATACAATTGGGTAAGAGATGGGAGATGGGAGATGGTAGATGGGAGACGAACAAATCTTTTTGTCGTAGGTTGGGTTGAGCCGCGTTGGCGTAGCCTTTCGGAACGAAACAACCCAACATTTCCAGCGTAGAGGGTAGGGTGGGCACTGCCCACCATATGGGTTTCAGGCTTTTCTGGTGCGATCGATATTTGCGCCGACTTACTTGTGTCTACTGCTGCGATATACCTCAAGCTGAGGGTAGCTGACTCATTTTGTCTAGATCTAAAACCTGTGCTAACAAATCTGGCTCCATCAGTCCTTGCTCTAGGACGATTTGCCGCAGAGATTTACCTGTAGCTAGGGACTCCTTGGCGACATTAGCAGCATTGAGATAACCGATATGAGTATTGAGCGCCGTGACGAGTGCGAGACTGCCTTCAGCGTAGTCATGACAGCGTTCGGGATTGGCGGTGATGCCGACGATACATTGGTCTGTCAGAGCTTGCAGGGCATTGCCCAAGATCTCGATGCTATGAATCAGATCGTAAGCAATCAGGGGCATCATCACATTTAATTCCAATTGTCCTGCTTGGGCGGCCATCTCGATCGATCGATCGAATCCCATCACTTGAAAACAGACCATCGAGATCATTTCTGCCATCACTGGGTTGTATTTTCCCGGCATGATTGACGAGCCAGGTTGGACAGGAGGCAGTTGAATTTCTTTGAAACCAGTCTTAGGGCCAGAGTCCATCAATCGCAGGTCGTGGGAGATTTTTACTAGGTCTGCGGCGAGATTGCGGAGACTGCCAGAGACATTTACAAATGGTGCCATGCTTTGCATTGCTGCCATTAAGTGTGGGGCGACAGTCAGGGTTTGCCCGATTAATTCTCCCAAAATTTGGGCGACAGTCGATCGATATTCTGGGTGGGTATTTAGTCCCGTCCCGACGGCACTACCACCCAAACCGAGCTTGGTTAAATCCCCTGCGGCGGTAGTAATTCGGACTTGATGGTCGCGTAAGATTTGAGCAAAAGCGCCGAAACTGTCGCCTAGTCTGACTGGCACGGCATCCTGCATGTGCGTCCGCCCAGATTTGACGATCGAGTCAAATTCTACTGCTTTTTGGTCTAATGCGGCGATCGCGCTAACGAGAGCTGGCTCTAGGGTATGACTGAGTGCCAGCAGTCCCCCGACC
>NZ_JANLWO010000055.1:0-7896 GCF_031364565.1 Chamaesiphon sp. OTE_20_metabat_361 | reverse complement strand
TAAGTAGCTGGGGAGATGGGAGATGGGAGTTGGGAGTTCGGAGAGGGGAGAACGGACAGGAAAGAGAGTGAGGGGTCGGTAAGTTTTCAATCCAAATAGCGGAGATGAGAGTTGGGAGTTGGGAGTTCGGGCAGGAAAGAGAGTGAGGAGTCGGTAAGTTTTCAATCTAAAATCCATATCTAAAATCATTCTTACTCCCAACTCCTATCTCCCAACTCCCATCTCCCATTTCCTAACTCCCCGGACGCTTAAACTTAGCTGGAGATGCAAAAGCTTCTACAGGCTCGTTTTTGAGTGCTTCTTTCATGAAACTCCGCCAGATCGGTGCGGCATATGTACCACCAGTTACCCCAGTGCCGAGGGGGGTGAAGTCATCCTTGCCAATCCACACAGAGGCGGCTAGCTGGGGCACGTAGCCCACAAACCACACGTCGCGTTCTGAGGAGGTGGTTCCGGTTTTTCCGGCGGCTGGACGACCGATGGCGGCTTCTTTACCAGTACCGCCACCAACTACTGATTGGAGGGCGCTATTGATTTGAGCTGTAGCCCAAGAATCTAGTACGAGAGTGGGCTGTGGGGTATTGTCGAGTAAAATATTGCCATCGCTATCGGTGACGCGGAGGATGGTAGTGGTTTCGGATTGCCAGCCGTTGCTGGCAAAGGTGGCAAAAGCGCCCGCCATTTCTACTGGTGTAACGCCGACGGCACCTAATGGTAATGATACAACTGGCTCGATCGGACTTTTGATGCCCAGCGTCCGGCAAGTTTGAATGACTTTATCCAAGCCGACTTCTTTACCGAGTTTTACTGCTGGGACATTGGTAGAGTTCATCAGGGCGCTGCGAATGCTCATCGCGCCAGAATAGCCGCCGCCATAGTTACGCGGGGAATAATACCCGCTACCATCGCGGTAGCGAACGGGGCCGTCATATACTGAGGTTTCTGGCGAAAATTTCCCAGTGGCAAAGGCGGTGTAATAAACGAATGGTTTAAATGATGAACCGGGTTGCCGATTGGCGTACATGGCGCGGTTGAAACTACTTTTTTTGTAGTCTACCCCACCGACCATCGCTTTGATGAAGTGCGTGCGCGGATCGATCGCGACGAGACTAATTTGATATTTGTTGCGTCCCAAGCGTTCGTAGGCATTCTGGACGACTTTTTCGGCAGCTAGCTGGAAGTCATAGTCGATCGTGGTTTGGATTCGCATCCCGCCTTTACGAACGGTTTCGCGACCGAAGCGTTGATTGAGTTCTTCGATCGCGGCATCGGTCACGTAGGGCAATCTACTACTCTGCCAAGTTTTAATTTTACCGAGTTTAATCTTATATTCCCGCGCTTTTTTTTCTTCGGCGGGGGTAATCCAATTTAGTTCGACCATCCGTGCCAAAACTAGTTCTTGACGCTTTTTGGCTGCTTTAAAATTAATAAACGGGCTATATTTCTCCGGTGCGGCAATTGCGCCTGCCATCATCGCCCCTTCAGCAAGATTTAACTCCGAAGCATGTTTGCCAAAATAGCTTTGAGCGGCAGTTTCGACCCCATAGTTATTGTGTCCCCAATAGACTTGGTTGAGGTACATCTCCAGGATTTCATCTTTGCGAAAAATCTGTTCGAGCCGAATTGACAGGACTGCTTCAGCAAGTTTGCGACTCAGTTGCCGCTTTTGGGATAAAAATAGGTTTTTGATCAACTGCATGGTGATCGTCGAACCACCTTCGCTGACGCCACCTTTTTTGAAGTTGGCAGTAATCGCCCGTCCCACCCCAGTCAAGTTCACACCTTGGTGATAATAAAAGTGACTGTCTTCGATCGCGAGTAGGGAACGCTTGAGATTGGGCGAAATCCGATTGAGCGGTACCACTTCCCGATTGGCTTCATCGTGGAGACTGGCAAGCTGGACGCCCTTGACATCATAGATGTAGGTAGTCTCTGTCGGTGCGTAACTGCGTAGGACGCGGACATCAGGTAAGTTGCGGAAGCTAATTGCTAGCCCCACCAATCCACCTGCCACGATCGAACTAGCCAGCATGGTGACACCTAAGATAGTACCACCCGCAATTTGACCGATACCGCCAACAAAGCCACGCTGTTCGGGCTGGTGGCTCATCTCGGGTTTCTGTTTGGGGTTCTTTTTGTTTAAGGCTCTAGAAGACACTAGGATCTTTCTCTCTCAAATTAGGGACAATGAAGGCACGGACGATCGGGCACGATAGATATGAGTGCGATTGTAGACGATAAGTTGCCGCTGCTGAAAACTGGGTAGCTAGAAATATGAATAACGATGTAAAAGTAGCACAGTTTAGGTAACAACTATATTAAGCTTAACTGGCGACTGTTTTGACTCGTTGGTGTAACCTACCTAAAGGTAATCGATTTTCATTTTTATATATGAGCGTGAATGTGTCCGTGTCTGCATCAGATCGGTGGGATTGGTTATTTCGGGGTGTGACTGAGATTTTCCCCCATCAACCCAATTCTACCGATCCAGCGGAAAATCTCGCCCAGCGGTTGGCGCAGACAGATCGACCTTTGCGCGTAAAGCTCGGTATCGATCCGACTGGTGCAGATATCCATCTAGGTCATAGTATTCCCTTGCGGAAGCTGAGATCTTTCCAAGATGCCGGACATGTTGCTGTGTTAATTATTGGTGACTTTACCGCTCGCATCGGCGATCCGACTGGTAAGTCGGAAGTTCGCAAGCAACTGACACCTGAAGAAGTTACTGCCAATGCTCAAGCTTATCTCGATCGCGTTCGCCCGATCCTCGACTTTGAGACGCCAGGACGCTTGGAAGTCCGCTACAACTCAGAATGGCTCTCCAAATTGGCGCTGGGGGAAACCCTCGAACTCCTCTCGACGATGACTGTCGGTCAAATGCTGGCGAAAGAGGGGTTTGCCAACCGTTACGAGCAAGAAAGTCCGATTTTCCTGCATGAATTTCTCTATCCCTTGATGCAGGGTTACGATTCTGTCGCCGTCCGAGCTGATGTCGAACTCGGCGGTACCGACCAAAAATTTAATCTCGCAGTCGGACGCGATCTCCAACGCCATTTCGGACAAACGCGGCAATTTGGATTACTCATGCCCATCCTCTTGGGTACCGATGGCGTCCAGAAAATGTCCAAATCGCTGAATAACTATGTCGGTTTGGGCGAAGACGCGCTCAGCATGTACTCTAAGCTCGAAAAAACGCCCGATAGCCTCATCAAAGATTACTTTACACTGCTCACCGACCTACCGTTGGATCGGCTCCCAGACAATCCCAGAGCCGCCCAGAAACTGCTGGCCCTGGAGGTAGTCAGTCAGTACCACGGTCAAGCTTCAGCCGCTCAAGCTCAAGCCGACGCGATCGCCCTGATTACTAAACCGGGTCACAATGCCGGGGGCGATAGTGTCCCCGAATTTTCGCTCGCTGATGTTTCCTTCCCCACTAAAGTGTTTCAACTGCTGGCGGCGAGTGGTTTGTGTACTGGTAGCAACGATGCCAAGCGTCAAATTCAAGGCGGTGCGGTTAAATTGGACGGAGCCGCGATCGTGGATATTGAAGTCACCTATGATGATGCCTCAATCCTAGTCGGCAAGGTGTTGCAAGTCGGTAAAAAACGATTTAAAAGATTAGTTGATTAGTCTATTTATTACCTGTCTCAGCTAAATGGCGCAAGTATTTTTGAGCGCGATCGTCTAATTTTGGCGGTCGCGCTGATTTGCAATGCAATTGTTAGATTGCTGGATGGAATACTAACTCATAAGATTGAGGCGACGATCGACAAATATTTAAGTAATTAAGCTAAATAGCGTAGACAATTTATTCACAATATTTATCTATTAAAAGTGGTGATAGAATACACTACTACATCCGTGTGACTAAAGTAAGATGTGATATATTAGGTCGCCAATGCTTAGCAATATCAAAAAATGTGGCATGACAACTGTGAATCGGAAATTTAGCTGTTTTATCATTGGTCGGGAGTCATTTGTGCTTCCTTGTGCTAAAAGCCTATTAGAATCCGGTCATCAGATCTGCGGGATTGTCGAGACAGATAGAGCCTTGACAGCGCCACTGTCTGGGGCACTCGATCGGTGGGCAGAGTTACATCACATTCCTCAATTGCAACTCCCAGCAAACCTGTACGATTTTCTGTCTGGGCAATCGTTTGATTATCTCTTTAGTATTTCTAATTCGACAATTCTCGCGCGTGAGATTCTAGCATTACCACGTCAATTTGCCATCAACTGTCACGATGGCCCCTTGCCAAAATATGGTGGTATGAATGCGCCAGCTTGGGCAATTATTAATGGCGAACGCAGACATGGGATCTCGTGGCATCAAATTGCCGAGCGCGTCGATGCTGGAGATCTACTCAAGCAAGTCTCGTTTGAGATCGAAGAGTGTGAAACTGCGGCGACGCTCAATAGTAAATGCTATGAAGCAATTATCTCTTCATTCCCCGAGTTAATCGCCAAACTTGCGAGTGGGAATATATCGCCAGTCAAGCAAAATCTGCAAGAGCGCAGTTACTTTTTAAGTGCCCAAAAACCCAGTCCCGGCTGCATTTTAGATTGGCAGCAGTCCGCCCGATCGATCGCTGCTGTAGTGCGCGGACTAGATTTCGATCGGCAGGAAAATGCGATCGGCTTGCCCAAAATCGCCCTCGGCAACCGACTGGCGATCGTCATGGCAGTGGAAATTAGTACCGATCGCTCGACGGCACCACCAGGCACCATTGTCTCGCTCTGTGCCAAGGGGATACGAGTGAGTACGACGAGTGCGGATCTGCTGGTGCGTCAGCTCCAAACCCTCGACGGCAAACCATTAGACTTGTTGACATTCTGTGCGGGACGAGTCGGCGATGCACTGCGGCGATCGCCAGTAGCGCACGACATCGCTCAACTAGAGACAAGTTTAGCCAAACACGAGCGGTTTTGGGCGCATAGATTGGCAACTCTCACCCCGCTGGTGCTGCCAGAAATCGATCGCCCTGTTGACGTAGCTCTGCGCAGGCAGACGCTGCGCCTAACGGCAGGCTGTCGCCAACGCGTTGGCAACGCCTGCGCTTTGCGCTTACGAAACGAGCATCGCGGATCGGCGCTAGAATTCCAACAGGTACCGATTTCGCCAACGCTGAGGGCATTTCTAGCCGATCGCTACCCGACATGGCAAGTAGCTGATTTCTTAACAGTCGCGATCGTCGCTTATTTAAGCCGGATTTCTGGGCAAGACTGTTTCGATCTGAACGTCAGCTTTGCTGAGTTGGATCGCCAATTAGCGGGAATGCCGGACTTATTCGCCACTCAGGTGCCATGTCGGATCGATTTGAGTCGTTCGCCAAGTTTTGAAACGGCTGTTGAGGAGATCTCGCGCGAGCTAGCATCTGTCAAACATCACCAAACTTACGCCCGAGATCTCCTCCTCAGATATCCCGACTTGCAACCCCTCACGCAGCTTGACGATCGATTGCCTGTCGGTATCGCCCGCGTCGAGACTTTAGCGGGGAGTCCGTCCAAACAGTACGCGTCAGGACTGACATTTATAGTGCCTGAGCGCGGCGATGAATGGTGCTGCTGTTACGATCGACAATCGATCGCGCCCGAGCGCTGCAAGCAGCTACTAGAGCGGTTGTCAGTATTTATCGGTGGGATTATCGATGGTGTGGATCGGCTGGCTAGTCTGCCATTATTGCCCGCTGGGGAGATCGATCGCCTACATGGCTGGAATGATACTCACGTCGATTTTGGTGGTGCTGCGTGCATCCATCAGCTCATCGCCGCACAAGTAGCGCGGACGCCAGCTCGGATCGCTGTCGAATGTGCTGGGGAACGACTTACCTATCGCGAGCTAGATCGTCGATCGGATCGACTCGCCGCACATCTGACGGCAATGGGCGTAAGTGCTGACGTGCTAGTAGGCATCTGTGTCGAACGCTCGCTCGACACCATCGTGGGGATTTTGGGCATTCTCAAAGCTGGCGGCGCATATGTACCGCTAGATCCCGATTACCCCCAGGCGCGGCTGGCGCTGATTATTGAAGATGCCGGGATGTCGATTATCCTCACTCAGTCGCGACTTATCGCGAAATTGCCTGCCTATGGGGGAAAAATTGTTTGTATCGACAAACTAGATCCCTACCCCGATCGGTTACATCTGCTAGCTAAAGTTAAGCCCCACGATCTAGCCTATGTTATTTATACATCTGGCTCCACTGGCAAGCCCAAAGGAGTCGCGATCGAGCATCATTCTGTCGTCAACTATACCCTCGCTACCATCCGGGAATACGCGCTTACCCCTGCCGATCGCGTCCTCCAATTTACCTCGCTCAATTTTGATGTTAGTGCCGAAGAAATCTATCCCTGTCTGAGTGTCGGCGCAACATTGGTACTCCGCAACGCTGCTACGAGCGAATCGATCGAGAATTTCCTCCAGCACTGTACTGACTGGCAAATTAGCGTGACGAGTCTACCGACTGCCTTTTGGCACGAATTGACGACTCGACTGACTAGAGATAAATTATCACTGCCACCCACATGGCGATTGGCAATTATCGGTGGTGAAAAAGCCGCTCCAGCTAAGCTGCAAGCTTGGATGGCTTTGGAATCAAAAGTTCGCCTGATCGATGCTTATGGCCCCACAGAGGCGACGATTAGCGCAACTATGTGTGACGTAGCGAGTTGCGATCCACACAACCCAGCGATCGGACGCCCGATCGCCAATGTCCAAGCCTATGTATTGGACAAAAATCTGGCACTCTGTCCGATCGGCAGTCCTGGCGAACTATATTTGGGCGGTGCGGGACTAGCTCGCGGCTACCTCCACGATCCCGAATTAACCGCCCAAAAATTTATCCCCAATCCCTTCAGTCCCGATCGCACGGCGCGGCTCTACCAGACTGGCGATCTCGTCAAGTATTTACCAGATGGGAAACTGCAATTTCTCGATCGCTTAGACGAACAGGTAAAAATACGTGGCTTTCGGATCGAACTAGGTGAGATTGAAGCCGTACTCGCTCGGCATCCCGGCATCCAGGACGCGATCGCGATCGAGTCCGTCGGCGATCGTTATCAAAGTATCTCGGCATATATCGTCAGCCAGCCGCGACACCGCCAAATGCAGTGGTGGCCGTCAGTGGGCGAATATCCGGTGTACGATGAATTACTGTACCAATCGATGACCACCGATACCCCTCGCAACCAAGCTTACCAAGCGGCGATCGCCCGCGCAGTCACAGATAAAGTAGTAGTAGATATCGGTACGGGTAAAGACGCCATCCTCGCCCGCTTTTGTATCGAAGCTGGAGCCAAAAGAGTCTACGCGATCGAAGCTAGTCAAACAGCCTATCACCAAGCGATCGAGACGATCGAGCGGCTCGGTTTACAATCTCAAATTATCCCGATTTACGGTTATTCTACCGCGATCGCATTACCAGAAGCTGTAGATGTGTGTTTATCGGAAATTATTGGGACGATCGGCTCTTCTGAAGGCGTCGCACCGCTACTCAATGATGCCCGCCGCTTTCTCAAAGCCGATGGCTGCATGATTCCACATCGATGTGCGACTAAAATTGCGGCGATTACGTTACCCGATTCACTGCGGGAACCCAGCTTTGGGGATCTGACTGGACACTATGCTCGGCAGATTTTCGAGCATGTCGGCAAACCTTTTGACGTGCGTTTGTGCATTAAAAATTTACCGAGTAGTAATGTTATTTCTAATAGCGATACTTTTGAAGACTTAGTTTTTGATGCCGTAACTGCTTGTGAATATAGCAATGAAATTACCCTGACTATTACTAAGTCGGCGCGGTTAGATGGCTTATTATTATGGCTAAACTTGTATACTGCTCCTGAAATTGTTGTCGATAATTTAGAGCGAGATTATTCCTGGCTGCCCGTTTATTT
>NZ_JANLWO010000050.1:0-1558 GCF_031364565.1 Chamaesiphon sp. OTE_20_metabat_361 | reverse complement strand
CCCATCTCCCATCTCCCATCTCCCATCTACCCCAAATAACTCAAGTCCGGCAACTGCGGAATAATCCCCCCAGGATTGAGCGGAAAGAGATTGCCATAATAATCCTGCAAGATCGTGGGAAAATCACAAGTAGCCGCCACGCCAGGTAACTGATAAATCTTGGTTAGGTAAGCTTGAATGTGGGGATAGTCTTGAATGCGGCGACGGTTGCATTTAAACAAGTGATGGTAAACCACATCGAACCGAATTAAAGTCGTGAATAGTCGGATATCCGCTAGCGTCAGCGAGTCGCCACAGAGATAAGCCTGAGTCGCTAGTAGATCGTTAACTCGATCGAGTGTGGCAAATAAGTCAGTAGCAGCTTTGTCATAAGCCGCCTGTGTCTGGGCAAAACCGCAGCGGTAGACCCCGTTATTGACGGTTTGGTAGATTGTCTCATTCCATTGGGCGATCGAGTCTTGCAGGGCAATTGGAGCCAGATCTAGTTCGGGGTGTTTGGCGTAATCATTAAATTCGGAATTGAGGATCTCGATAATTTCGGCGCTCTCATTATTGACGATCGAGTAGGTGTCAGTATCCCACAGCATCGGGACTGTCGATCGACCCTTATAGTCTGGGACGGCAAACCGATACAGTTGCGCTAATGTCTGACAATCATGCTCGGACTTTGGCAACTTCCAACCACCCGCATTGGCATCACCTTCAAGGATGATAATCTCGATCGCATCTTCTAACCCTTTTAAGGCTCTCACTACCACCGTCCGATGCGCCCACGGACAACTCCAGCCGACGTACAATCGATAGCGACGCGGCTGTGGAGCATATTTTCCCTCGATTCGGTGGCGGAATTCACTTGGCGGACGTTGGTATTCGCCGCGATCGTTTGGTGGTGCCAGTTGTGACATCATTAGCTGCCAGATCTGCGTCCAGATCGATCGACCTGTTTTCACGATCCAGCTCGGTGGAATTGCCATAATGATTAAGGTATTTGGATTTGAATTGACATTTCCGATCTAAATAATGAAAACTCGATCGAGAAGTAATTTCTCGATCGAGTTGGACTTGACGATTGCTCGTCTGAATACAAATAACTCAGCGATTGGACTGGCTCGATCGCCTAATCGATATTCATTGTTGGAGGGACAACGCCATTTGGGAAGGTTTGTCGAAACTCGCGCATCAGATCGTCCATTTCAATTAAGGCTTGATCGATATCGATCGATAAGGAACTCAATGTCGGATCTGTTTGAAAATTGAGTAACAATGCTCTTTTATTCTCTACCTGTAAAACCCGTTCTTGTAAGCTTTGTGCATCCATCATAAAAGTGTCAATGTGTTATTTATAATTTTTCATTTACAAGCAGAAATATCTAATTAGTTACAATGATGTAAATATCTGAAACCTTGATGGTGGGCAGCGCCCACCCTACTAAAGCCTAAAGCTGAAACCTTTGTGGTGGGCAGTGCCCACCCTACTAAAGCCCAAAGCCTACTAAAGCCCAAAGCCTAAAGCCTAACATCTAAAGCCCAAAGCCTAACACCTAAAGCCCAAAGCCTA
>NZ_JANLWO010000043.1:0-2329 GCF_031364565.1 Chamaesiphon sp. OTE_20_metabat_361 | reverse complement strand
TTGATGGCAGATAATATCCTGCGGATGGGGATAGGATTGGTTGTAGGTGTCTGGGTTGCTCGTTATTTGGGCGCTAGCCAGTTTGGATTGCTCAGCTATGCCAGCTCGATATCTGGGATGTTTAATGTGATTGCCAGAGCGGGATTAGATGAAATTATTATTCGCGATCTCGCGAGCGAAACTACCGCTAGTGCTGAGATTTTAGGAACTGGATTCGTTTTAAAATTAGCCAGCGGTAGTATTGCTTTCTTACTAGCTATCGGGGCGGTTTTAGTAATTCCTAGCAAAGATCCCCTTACTCCTTGGCTGGTAAGTATTATTGCCTTTGGGATGATATTTCAGTCTCTAGAGACGATCGATCTCTGGTTTCAGTCTCAGGTGCAATCAAAAAAGACAGTTTATGCTAAAAATGTGGCTTATTTGATATCTACAGCGATCAAAGTTTTGCTAGTGATTCAAAAAGCGCCATTGTTAGCTTTTGCGATCGTCACATTTACTGAGGTAGCGCTAACTTCGATTAATTTAGCGATTGCTTATCGGTTAGCTGGCTACTCTTTTCAAGTTTGGCAAGTCAATTTATCCTTAGCAAAGCAATTTCTCCGCCAATCTTGGCCGAATATTTTAACAGGGCTTTCGATTACTATTTACATGCGAATCGATCAGGTTATGCTCGGGAATACGATCGATAATGCTACCGTGGGTAATTATGCTGTTGGCGTGCGTCTGGCTGAAGTTTGGTACTTTATTCCGATCGCGATCGTGTCTTCGATCGCGCCCAAGATATTTCGATCGAAGCAAGAAAGCCAACAACTTTACGACGAGCGCATTCAAAAAGCCTTGAATCTTTTAGTCATGACTATGTATGCGATCGGGCTGATAATGACCTGTTTTTCTGACCGAATCATCACACTATTATATGGCTCAAGTTATACTTCCTCTAGCACGATTTTGAGCATTTATGTTTGGTCGAATGTTTTTGTAGCCCTCGGTTTGATTAGAAATACCTGGGTAACAACCGAAGGATTATTTCGATTTGGTTCAGTCACAACTTTTGTGGGCGCGATCCTCAATATCCTGCTCAACTTATTATTAATTCCGCGCTATGCAGGTGCGGGGGCTGCTTTAGCTACAACGATCTCTTATGGGGTTTCCGACTATCTGATTTTATTGTTATATCCACCCAGTCGCAAACTTGGTCTAATGATGACAAAAGCATTAGCGTTTGATTTTATTATTAAAGGGTGTAAAAGGTTGCTCGATGCGAATCGTAGAGCCAAATCACCCTAAATCCCCCTGTTCGAGGGGGACTAAGAGTCTCATGATTTGGGCTGTGAATTGCTAAAAAATAGTTGGATGATAATTTAAAAATTTAAACATGCGAGAAATATTTTTTCATCCCATCGTTATTTTGTTATCCACAATTCTGTCTTCAGCTATATTTATTATCTTGCTAAAAATTTCAAGTAATGAAAAAACAGCTAGTCAGCTTGAAACATTCGTGCTGTGCATATTGTTTATTGCCTTGGCAGAGGTAATTTTACCACCATTTTCCCAACTCCGACCGAAAGCAATAGCGGGACTAGATAAAACTCTCGGTTCTGCTGTCGCTCAGATCGGTATTTATTTATTCTTTATACTCGTCTTAAGAAATCGCTTTCGAGACTTTTTTAAGAATTTAACTCTGCTAATTAGAGATCCCTGCTTGCTATTCATCCTCGTGCTGACTCTATTATCCGCATTGTGGTCGAGATCGCCGAGTTTTACCTTTAAAGGTAGCTTAGTCATAGTCGGCACTAGTCTATATGCAGTGCATATTGCCAAGCATTACTCGATCGCCCGGATGACGGCTATTTTACGCTTTCTCTGTGCGGTTATCCTGATTGTGGGTGCCATCTTTTGCATTGTCCTGCCATCTTTTAGTGTCAATGAAAAAGGCTGGCAAGGAATCATGAGCTTTCCCATTCGGACAGGCACATTTGCTGCTTTAGGCATTGTTTTATGGCTCGCTCACCTCATATCGACTCGGAACCAAAAGAGTTTAAGTTTGGGTATTATTGCCATCTTCCTGATAGTCTTAGTTCGATCGAACTCTGCTCAAGCGTTGTTGACACTTATTGCTTTACTAGGAATTTTTATCACCCAATATTTATTTAAAAAATTACAAGCCAAACAAGCCACAGTAGCTTCAGTCATATTTTTAGCGATCGGTTTGTGCCTATTTTTTGTCATCGAGTCCCACACTAGGGGGATCTTTGAGGCTCTGGGTAAGGATACTACTTTAAGTGGTCGTACCGACTTTTGGCCGACTGTCATCGCCACCCTCAATCAT
>NZ_JANLWO010000036.1:0-11760 GCF_031364565.1 Chamaesiphon sp. OTE_20_metabat_361 | reverse complement strand
TGGTACTCACTATCGCTCACTCCCGCACGTTTGACTAAAATTTTATTAGCAGCGTCGGGATTAGCTTTAATATAGTCTAAAGTAGCAAACCATCTATCTACCATTGCTTGAACTTTTTCGGGATGTTCGTTAATAAATTTTCGAGTGACAACTAAATGATCGGAAATCGATCCAGGGAAATCCTTGGAACTAAATAACTCCCTACTTCCTGGTAATTTGAGAGCCTGAGTTGTGAAAGGTGCAAATACAGCAACTGCATCTACTTGTCCGGCAGCAAAAGCCGCAGCAGCTTTACCAGTTTCCAGCGGTACAAACTTAATATCTTTGGCTGTCATACCAGCTTTTTTTAAACCCTGTAGTAATAAAAAGTGATCCACAGTTCCTTCCTCGGCAGCAACTTTTTTACCTTTGAGATCGGCAACTGATTTGATATTTTTATTGACGATGACTTTATCATTGCCCGTCGAGTTGTCATTCGTCAATACAACTACCTGATCCGCACCTCCAGCAATCGAAGCGATCGTATCGCCTAATGTTTGACTATTAGCATCTAATTGTCCGGCATTGAGGGCAGAAATCGAATCCAAATAGCCATCAAACCATTTTAAATTTACCGATGCTTTATTAGCTTCAAAGATTTTTTGTTCTTGAGCAACCTGCCAAGGGAACCAACCCGGCCACGCACTAAAACCCAATCTAACATCTGTTTTGGACTCAGAAGCTGGCGCACTAGCAGCCGAAGGATTTGGCGAAGTTGCCGATTCTCCTGTCGGTTTATTTGCACCTGGGTTGCTACAACTGACCGTAAGAAATAAAGCTGACGTAAATAACAGACAAGTCGATAAGAGCGATCGGTGTAACATGAAGATCTTCACTAATTTATAATTGCGCTCTCGAAAATCGATCGACCTAAATTTGGCTCAGCAAATTAGCCGAGTCTTCGATCCTTGGGTACTTCGGTAGCTTTGCCAACAAAACTACCAACATTACTCTTGAGTATTTTGTATCCAAAAGCACAGTGACGATCGATTGTTTTTGAGATATCCAGAGGTATTATAGGATACTTTTCTTCAAAAATTGAAAAGATGCTCGATCGATCGCTCCACTTTTGAGATCTAATCTGCTATTATTCATTTATTACGATTTCAGATTAATCTACAATACAAGTCAGGATCGCTTCTAGGGTTCCGATCGATATTCATCGATGACTGGTCCGAGAGAAGCAGCCGATTGGGTGTGAATAGACACTACTAATTCGGTCACACGGCGGGATAAAAGCCCGGGAGAACCACTTCAGCTTTGCTGTGGCATCTCCTCGGCTGTTGATATTTGCACTACCTGTGACCCAATTACATACCCAATCGAGCAGACTTAAGATGAATACTACTTTAGCCACACATCCCGGCATCGACCCCAAGTTAGTGCTACTTGATGAAAAGCTACCAGGTGGCGATTACTGGCACGGCATTATCAAGCGCGGCAATACACTTCGCATCACTGACTTAGCTGGCTCGCAGGGGGTAGCTCTAGTCTGCTACAATGCCGACAATCCGATCGAGCGACTGAATGTCGCCGATACAGCTAAAATCCAGTTCAATGCCTTTCTCAAACAAGGGATGGTGATGTATTCGGATATGGGCAGAATATTATGCTCGATTACTACCGATACATCTGGTTGTCACGACTTAATCTGTGGCTGTAGTAATGGTACGAGTAATGAGGTAAATTATGGCGATGCGACTTTAAGAAATTCTCGAAATAACTTTCTCAAAGCGTTGGGTAAACGGGGATTAACCCGTAAAGATTTGATGCCGAATATCAATCTATTCAGTCGGGTTGCTGTATCGCCCGACGGGTATTTAGAATACGACCGCACCTGCGAGAAAGCGGGTAGTTATGTAGATTTACGGGCAGAAATGAATATACTTGCGATCGTGTCAAATTGTCCTCACGTTCTACACCCTAGCACTGAATACAAGCCGCAACCAATTCAATTAACGATCTGGAAGTCTCCAGCACCTACTCCCGACGATATTTGTCGGACTGCGAATCCTGAAGTCGTGCGCGGATTTATCAATACCGACGCGCTATTTGCCCAGGATTAATCGATCTTTAATTAATCCAAGTTATTTGAATTATTGCGTAGATCTTTACCCCACCCCAGCCCTCCCCTTCTAAAGGGGAGGGCGCAAGACAAGCTCTCTCCTAAAGGAGAGGGAGCAAGAAAAGAAAAGCCCCCCCTTTATAAGGGGGGGTGGGGGGGTAAAGATCTACGCAGCAACTAAAAGAAATCGATCGATCTCACCTCCATCAACATCATTACCACAATAAAATAAACATGGTTTCTACAATTTCCAATCCCACACTTGATCCGGCTGATGCTATTTATGATGAAGTAATTCCCGCGCGTCAACCTTGGTCGCGCATAGTCAAATCCGGTCAAACTCTTCGCATTATCGACCTCCAGGGAAATCAAGCCGTCGATACGCTATTGTATAACGCCCACGATTCATCCGAGCGATATAGTGCCCCCGACACGATCGTCCGTCAAGGCAATATCTTTATCACTACTGGTACTAAGATTATCTCCAATGAGGGGAATGTGATGATGACAGTTATTAACGATACCTGCGGTCGTCACGATACTGTCGGCGGTGCGTGCAGTATGGAGAGTAATTCCGTTCGCTATGGCTTGCATAAAAAACATCTCCACGCCTGTGTGGAAAACTACTTACTAGAATTGAGTAAGTATGAAATGAATAAACGAGATTTGGTGAGTAATATTAACTTCTATATGAATGTGCCTGTCAGTGCCGATGGCAGCTTGGAAATAGTCGATGGGATTTCTGAAGCAGGGAAAATTGTCGAGCTACAAGCCGAGATGGATGTGATGGTATTAATCTCCAATTGTCCCCAGGTAAATAATCCCTGCAATGCCTACAATCCCACACCAATTCGCTTGGTGATTTGGGATGCCCCAAACCATGCGTAGGTTGGGTTCAACGCATGTGAAACCCAACAATCTTCAAGCAATATGTGTAAATGTTGGATTGAGGCACCAAGCCCAACCTGTGACTGTCCACTGCACCGCAGTTATCAGCCTGCTGTCTCTACGTGGACAACATTGTACAAATGAAATTCGTTTCGTGCTAATCCTTCCCAATACGGCTTGTCTGGATTAAAACCTGATTGTTTCAGGATCTCCTCAAATGCCTCTTTACTCTCCCACTGCCCATAATTGAACATCCGAGTTCCATCCAAACTACGATGAAAAGTTGCCGAAATCAGTCCTGGAGAACTACTCATTGCTCGGTCGAGTTCCGTCGTTGTCCGCTTCACCATTTCCGGTTGATTCGTAGGCATCATACGAAACTCTGCCAGATGAGTAATGCGATCTCCTGCGACGATATCAACTTCTGCTGATATCGATTTGCTTGCCGATACCTCTAACTGCAATAAGTCTGGAGGAAAAAACTCATCGAACACCACAGGACGCTGCAAACTTCGACGATCGAACTTTGGTTGCCACTGGCTGTAGGTGAAGACGCGAACCCCATCTAAACTTTGATGCACACTCGCCGATCTAAAGTAGGAATTGGACTTCCAGGATTGGATTTGCTCTTTGATTGCATCCACTAGTCCTAATTGATGTCGCTCTGCAACTGTATATAAATCCAGCCCAACGAGCGCAGTATTTGAGCGATCTATCTTAACCATAAGCACTTCTCAATCTTTGTCGGTTTGCTTGTTCTGACTTAATGATAGAAGACAACCAATAACCAGGCAACTACCACTAATACGAACCCAATTGTATCGATCGATAATCCATACATCAAAATCTACACATTATGCTCGATTCTCCTTCTGAGAGGCTCCGTCAACGAATCCTGATTGCCAATCGCGGCGAAATCGCCTGTAGAATCATCCGTACCCTCGACAGGTTAAACATCCAATCGATCGCGATTTATTCTGAGATCGATCGACATGCACCGCATGTAAATATGGCGACTGAATCATTCTGTGTTGGTAAAGCTACCGCCGCTGAAAGTTATTTACAAGCCGATCGCATTTTGCAAATCGCCCAGGAAAATCGCGTCCAAGCTATTCATCCCGGCTATGGATTCTTGAGTGAAAATGCTGCATTTGCGATCGCTTGTGAAGCCGCCCAGATCGCTTTTATCGGCCCGACACCAGCTCAATTACAACAGTTTGGACTCAAGCATACCGCCCGATCGATCGCGGCTGAGAATGGCATTCCAATGTTAGTCGGGAGCGATCTACTTCAGAGTCAATCCCAAGCAGAAACGATCGCGGCGCAGATTGGTTATCCAGTGATGCTCAAAAGTACGGCTGGCGGTGGCGGAATTGGGATGGAAATCTGTCGAGATGGTAGTAGTTTAGCAGCAGCATTCGATCGAGTCGATCGATTGAGTAAGCAAAACTTTAGTCAAGGTGGTATTTTCCTAGAGCGTTATCTACCCCGCGCCAGACATATCGAAGTCCAAATCTTTGGTGATGGGAAAGGAAATGTTATTGCTTTAGGAGAACGCGATTGTTCGTTGCAACGCCGCAATCAGAAAGTAGTTGAAGAAACGCCTGCACCAGGGATCGATGATAACTTGCGATCGCAACTATATTCAGCCGCTGTTAAATTAGGGAAAGCTGTTAATTATCGATCGGCGGGCACGGTAGAATTTATCGTCGATGCCGATAGTCAGGAATTCTACTTTTTGGAGGTAAATACCCGTCTTCAAGTCGAACATGGCGTGACAGAATTGGTCAGTGGCATCGATTTGGTTGAATGGATGGTAAGGTTAGCAGCGGGGGACGATCTCGACTTAGCTAACTATAACTATCAACCCCAAGGACATGCAATTCAAGTTCGCATCTACGCTGAAGATCCCCATCATAATTTTCAGCCGAGTGCTGGCTTGCTGACGGCGGTAAGTTTCCCCAAATATGTGCGTGTCGATAGTTGGATCGCCGCAGGTACAGAAGTCACGCCCTACTACGATCCGCTCTTAGCCAAGGTTTTGGTATATGGCATCGACCGCGATCGGGCGATCGCCAAACTTCAAGCTACCCTCACTAATACCACGATCGCCGGAATTGAAACTAATCTCGACTACTTATTTCAAGCAATTTCCGACCCCGAATATCAAGCCGGAAACGTCCACACTCAGTTTTTAAAAACCTTTAATTATCAGCCTCAGTCGATCGATATTCTCGATCCTGGCATCCAGACTACTATTCAAGATTATCCCGGGCGCATCGGTTACTGGGATGTTGGCGTACCGCCATCAGGGCCGATCGACCATTTAGCATTTAGACTGGGGAACCGACTCCTAAATAACCCTCCAGATGCCGCTGGATTGGAATGTACGGTGTCAGGACCAAAAATCCGGTTCAATTGCGATCGAGCGATCTGTTTGACGGGAGCGCAGATGACAGCCACTCTCGACGGCGCACCCGTGCCGTGGTGGACAGTGATTCATGTCAGATCGGGTAGTGTTCTAAAGCTAGCTAGCATTACTGGAAATGGCTATAGAAGCTATCTCACCGTCGCTGGTGGCTTTGATGTCCCGAACTATCTCGGCAGCAAATCCACCTTCACTCTCGGTCAATTTGGCGGGCATGGGGGCAGGACTTTACGGACTGGTGATGTCTTGCATTTTGCAGGGGACGGGGAGACTGGGGGACGGGGGGACTGGGAGAGTTTAGAGTTACGCGGTTTAGTTCAGCCCCAAAGTTTAGCTCCCGAATTAATTCCCAGCTATGCGAATCATTGGGAAATTGGGGTCATATATGGCCCTCATGGTGCGCCGGATTTCTTCACGCCTGAAGATATCGAGATGTTTTTTGCTACCGACTGGGAAATCCATCACAATTCAGCGCGGACGGGAATTAGACTGATCGGCCCCAAACCAGTCTGGGCGCGGACAGATGGTGGTGAGGCGGGCTTGCACCCCTCAAATATCCACGATAATGCTTATGCGATCGGGACTGTCGATTTTACGGGCGATATGCCGATTATTCTGGCTCATGATGGCCCTAGTTTGGGTGGTTTCGTCTGTCCTGCGACGATCGTTCAAGCCGAATTATGGAAAATCGGTCAACTCAAACCGGGTGATAAAGTCCGGTTTCGACCGATGACAATCGAGCGTGCCAATGCCCTAGAACTCGCCCAAGATCGGGAGATAGAAACACTCGTATCTCAAGCAAGAGATAATGCTCCAGAACAAGTATTGTTAGTAGACAAATTACCTGCTAGTGACAGCCTCACTACCTACCGTCGATCGGGCGATAAATATCTCTTAATTGAATATGGCGAACTAGTTCTCGATCTCAACTTGCGATTCCAGATTCACGCCTTAATGGAATGGCTCAAAGCTAATCCGATCGAGGGGATTATCGACCTCACTCCAGGCATTCGATCGCTCCAAATTCACTATGATAGTCGCATTTTACCAGAACGCGAATTATTAAATTTATTAACGATCGCTCGCGCGAACTTACAGAATATCGACGAGTTAACCGTACCCACCCGCATCGTGCATTTGCCCTTGTCTTGGGATGATGATTCGACCCGACTCGCGATCGACAAATACATCCAATCCGTCCGCGACGATGCGCCGTGGTGTCCGAGTAATATCGAATTTATTCGCCGCATTAATGGTTTACATTCAGTTGAATCCGTGCGCGAAATTGTCTTCGCCGCCAGCTATTTAGTCTTAGGATTGGGAGATGTTTATTTAGGCGCGCCCGTTGCTACCCCGATCGATCCGCGCCATCGCCTAGTCACGACCAAATATAATCCCGCCCGCACTTGGACGCCCGAAAATGCTGTCGGTATCGGCGGCGCATATATGTGTATTTACGGGATGGAAGGCCCCGGCGGTTATCAATTTGTCGGTCGTACCGTGCCGATTTGGAATCGTTATCGTCAGACGGCAGACTTTACCAAGCCGTGGTTATTACGCTTCTTCGACCAAATTAGATATTTCCCAGTTTCGCCAACAGAACTATTACAATATCGGGAAGATCTGATTTATGGACGGGTAAAATTAAAGGTCGAAGAAACAACATTTAGTTTATCGGCATATCAACAATTTCTGACTGACAATACCGATGATATTGCTAGGTTTAAAAACACCCAACAAGCGGCATTTCAAGCCGAGAGAAATGCCTGGGCAGCCGCTGGCGAATTCACCAGACAAGCCATCGAACCAGAAGCCGCGCCGCCTCCAGCAACTCTAGAGCTACCACCCAACTGTACGCCGATCGTCGCACATTTAACCGCTAATGTATGGCAAGTATTAGTTAAGCCAGGAGACATAGTAAATCCCGGCGATAAACTAGTAATTCTCGAAGCGATGAAAATGGAAATGACGATCGCAGCCGAGGAAACAGGATCGATCGAGGCTGTTTATTGTACGCCCGGACAAATGGTATCTACCGGACAAGTCTTGTTAGCATTGATGAGTAGTAACGATTGATGGTAAATTTAGCAGTTTCTCAAAACTCAATGCCACGATAGACTCGTTCGATTGCAAAAGTTAGTCCGATACTTTCTAGTTCGACCGTATCCCCAGCAACGTAATTGGTTACTTCCCACTTACCGCGTTCGTTCTTGCGGAATACTTCAATTTCGATTTCTTCAGCACTGACAAGGACATATTCAATTAAGCTAGTCGATCGCTGATAAAGCTTGAATTTCTTGCCTCGGTCATAAGCTTCGGTACTGGGGGAGAGTACTTCGACGATCGTACAGGCATAACTATTGAACTGAGGTGTTTGTCGGTCGCGCTCGTCACAGGTTACGCTCGCGTCTGGATAAACGTATTTTTCAGATGCTTGAATTTTGATGCGGGCATCGGAGTTAAAGATTTGGCAATCGCCATCACCTAAATGATTGTCGATTAGTGTAGTGATATTTGTGGCAATTTTACTGTGGTCTGTCGTCCCACCACTCATCGCAAATACTTCGCCATCGAAGTACTCGTGCTTGATTTCCTGCTGCTCCTCCCAAGCAAAGTACTCTTTGGGGGTAAGTCGGGGCAAATGCTCTTGTGTTGCAACCATACATAGCCTCAATTGCTAAAAGATTGGTAAAATTATACCACTGAGGTTAAGTCCGAACGCAAGCAGCAGATATCGAAAACGTTAGATATCTCGATTCGTCAGGTTGAACGATTGCTCGATCGATATACTGATGAACAGCTACATGAGACTGCGGGAATCGATCGTTCTGATAAAGGGCAACATCGGATTGGTGAATATTGGCCTGAGTATATCCGCAGTGTCTATGAACAAAGTGTCAAAGATAAGCACCTGCTCACTCCAGCGAATATTGTGCGAGAGGTTCACCGTCACGCATTAATCGATCTTCGACATGAAGAAGGTGACTATCCTCATCAGGCGACTATTTACCGGATTCTAAAACCTCTAGTTGCAAGGCAGAAGCGCAGAATTAGAAATCCAGGAGCGGGTTCTTGGATGAGTGTTGAAACCAGAGATGGAAAACTACTCAAAGCGGATTTCAGTAACCAAATCGTTCAATGCGATCGCACAAAATTAGATGTTCGGATCGTTGATGAAGATGGCAACCTTTTAAATATATCACCAGAGGATGGTGGTGCAGAACGGGCAGAAAAGGAAGCTCGCTTAACTATTGAAGATGTTGACAAGATTCTAGCCGCTTACTTCTGTGATGACTATAATCATCAGCCATATCCTAAAGATCCCCGTGATACCCGCTATGAGAAATGGTTAAGAGGAATGGGTGGCAAGTTGCCAGAACAGCTAAATGAGCGTGAACTAGACATTCTCTTGATGAAGGAAGAACAACGGGTCGTTCAGGCTTATGGATCTATTTTCTTTGAAACTCTGACATACCGCTGTGAAGAATTGAAACCATTTGTAGGCCAATATGTCACAGTAAACTACGATCCCGACCATGTTCTGACGCTATATGCTTACATTCAAGCTACAGGCGATCGATCTGGCGAATTTATTGGTTGTGCTCATGCAATCAACATGGATATTCAAGATTCGAGCCTGTATGAGCTGAAACAATTGAACAAGGAGAACAGATGAAGCTTCAGACTCCTAAATCTTTACCTCCAGTACCAAAGCCTGAGTCCAATCCCACTCATCAATTATCTAGGGAAGAGGCTACGCCGACGACAGAAAGGAATCGAATTATTATTGCTAAAAATCAAACACTGAAAAGGATTTGGTAAGACATGACACAACAATCAGAACTGGTAATTCACGTTCCCGTCGAGGTTTTGGCTCCAACGATCGATATCACCGATCTGCTGGTAAAAGCAGCAGCGATTGAGGAACTATTCAAAGCTGTTTTTATCTCAACCAACCGTCATTCGGAATATACCCGATGGTTAGATGAACTACGAGCCTTCAAACATTGTGGTCGAGCGATCGGGCCGAGGCATGTGGGAAAAAGCCGTTCGTCAGCGCAATATCGAGATGAACATACCAAACGGGTTTCCCATGTTGAGGCATGGACAAATTTAAGTTCTCAACGGTTATTTTCACAAATTATCCAAGACATTAAACATGCAGCTTGGAGAGGGAAACGACAAGACTTACGCCCTAGATTAGCTGAATCGCTTAAACTATTTGGGATTGAACTTATACTAATTAATAATGCCCATCATTTACAAGAGGATGCCTTGCTCGACCTAAAGCAGCTTCATGAGAAATCTGGCGTTCCGATTATCTTAATCGGGACTAAAAAGCTGGATGAGAACTTGGAAAGTGGCGACTTGCTGACTCATTTTCCAACATTATTTGAGTTCGATGCTCTAGATGAAAAAGATTTTAAGAATACATTGGATGATATCGAAGAGATTTTGGCACTTCCTCAAGCTTCTAACCTGTCAGAAGGAACTCTATTTCAAACGTTGTTAGTAAATACTCAAGCGCGGATTGGTCTTTTGATTGAACTTATATCAAAGGTGGTTTTACATTCTGTAAAAAAGGGACATCTCAAGATTGATGAAACGGTTTTGAGCAATATTGTCAATCGTTACGGTAAGAAGTATATTGCCCTGGAATCGAGAAATGTACCACCTGCAAGCGATAGCTCGAAACAGATACTTTTAGAAGGAGATTTTTCTTGAGTCAGCTTGACGATCGAGTGCCCCAGTTAGGCTATGTGGAACCATTGGAGCATGAGAGTATCAGCCATTATCTCGGACGGTTGCGGCAATTCAAAGCAAATAGTCTACCATCGGCTTATTCGCTAGGTCAGGCGGCGGGGATTGGGGGCATAATTGCTAGATGGGAGAAACTGTATTTCAATCCATTTCCGACTGAGGAAGAGTTGGGACCGATCGCCAGTTTAATTGGTTTAGATCTGTCGCGGTTTCAGGATATGTTGCCGAGCCGAGAGAGAACGTTTCAATCTCGCCCAATTCGGCTGTGTGGGGCTTGTTACAGAGAAAGTCCACGGCAATTGCGTGTCCAGCCGTGTGGAGTTTACTGTTGGCTAATCTCCAGTCACCATCGACACGAATAGAAACTTGTTGACCAATTTGAAAATTTTCTATGCTTTCGAGATAGTGGTTTATCTCACCATCCGCATGTAGGACTTGGGTGATTGAGATATCATTAATGGTGCCGCGATCTGCTTTTTGACCGCCGCCTTGACCGTGGGCAATAGTTCGATCGAGCCGAATCCAAGATAGATCGTTGCAAATTTTTCCAAGAGATCTTGAGGGTAGAAATCTTTGACAATGGTTGCTAGCACCTTGCCAGAGAAAATTTGCGTTAGTGATTCCTTTTCGAGACGATCGACCTCCAAGAGATGGGGTGAACGATCGGTTATTGTCTTTTGTTGTTTCATGGCGGATATTGCCCTATCAACCGACAATAAAGGGCGATATGATAGGGGTAAGAATTTTTAATTGAGTCGTCTCTGGAAGCTTTATCGCCGAAAGAGGCGACTGTTTTTCAGTGACTTATTTACCCTAAAAAGTTGTCCTAATATTTGTCAACGGCGGATAAAAAACAATGCTATATGTATGACAAGCATCAAATAGATGATAGAAACCTATAAAATAAATTCTAATGAGAAGACAAGCGATCGAGATCGAGTCGATCGCTATTGACATATTCCTTAGCTGTCATATCATCCAGCGTTACTACTGAGCCATCCACAGAGCTAAATCTTGCTGATTCAGGGAGTAGTTTTAGCCAGCTATCTAGCCATTCATGCCATTCTTTCTCGCCGAAGCGATCGTCTGTCTCAGCGCGGACAAACCAGAATATTAGTTCTACGGCATTTGCATCCCAAGCAGGTGTAGCACTTACTCTGATTTCACGTAAGGCGCGGAGAGCATCACCTTCATCAGTAGATTTCTCGTGTTTGTCCTGCATTCGCTTTTGCAGCTTTTGAGCGAACCGATTAAAATCATCGGGAAAGGCAAATCGACTGCGTTTGCGTGCTAATGCCTCTGCTAGAGATCGAGTATCTGCATCGCTCCGGCATCCTGGTATTCTCTCCCATGCCGCTACAACAGCCTTTTCTACAGTCATTACTAGATCGAGATCGGCGACCAGAAAGCGATCGGCAACTCCCGCAATATACGCATATCGGGGTCTTTTCAGTTTCCGTATCTCTTCTATCCATGTAGAATTAACTGCTACCAATGGCGAGATTTCAACAAAAGCACGCTCGGCACAAGATCGAACTAGATCGCATGTTTGAGTGACGACGACAAAGCCTCTGACTTG
>NZ_JANLWO010000888.1:0-1938 GCF_031364565.1 Chamaesiphon sp. OTE_20_metabat_361 | reverse complement strand
CCCCCCCCACCCCCCCTCCCATAGGGGGGGCTTTACGCCCACCCCTTTATACGGGGCGGGCTGGGGTGGGGTAAAAATCTCCGCCGAAGTCTAAGATTTAGAGTTGAATAAAACCATTAACACGATCGCGACAATGGGAATTACTACAAGCAAAGTCAGCAAAATCATCTTTTTTGACTCTCTAACTAGGTAATTGGGCGAGAAATTTCTCTATATAATAGGAGCAGAGATGAGAGCCTTCAGCTTGAAACATGAAGTGGTCCCGGTTGGGAATGGTAATTAATTCAGAATTAGGAAAGAGACTGTGATAGCGGTGTCCCATTTCTACCGGAGTTTCCGTATCTTTTTCGCCCCACAATAGTAACACTGGAGCCGGAATCTGCTGTGCAAGTTCCGTAAGATCTTCGTTAACGACTTTGATAAAGGTACCTTTGAGTGCGCCAGCATTTAGGTAGTCGCGCGAACCGTATTTTTGACTGTGCCAGGTGAGGAGTTCGTCACGATAAAGTGGTGAGAGCTTGAAGGTATTCCGCATGGTGGAGATCCATTGACTGCGGAGGGATTGCTGAAAGGTGCGCTGACGCTTCAATCCAGCAGCATTGATTAATGTCATCGATCGCACCCGCTCTGGATGTTTGTGCGCCAGCCGAATTGAAATTCTCCCCCCAACAGAATGCGCCACCAGATCGGCTCTTGCGATGCCTTGTGCGTCTAAATACTGGTAAATGCGATCGGCATAGTCGGCTGTATCCCAGTCTTCAGGCGGTGGTGGGGATTTGCCAAAGCCAGGGAGATCGATTAGATGGATGTTTGCTCGATCTGCTAGCAACTCGCCCATCGGCTGTAAGGATTGGAGATTTTGACCCCAGCCATGAAGCATAATCAGGGGATGACCGTTATTACCGAGTTGGAGGGTATTTAATTCCACTTGAGCCATTTCACGCACGTTTTCTTCTTTATTAGGTCAAATTAGCACCGATCGGTACCGACATAAAGCGTAATTTTAGCAAAGCTGATAGTAATAGATCTAAATGTGGGTACCTTAAGAGCGATCGATCTCACACCACCAAACGGAATATCCGGATACGATTTGGGGTAAGCAATCGTCAAACCCCCGTTTTATCCCAAGTTTTAATCCCATGTTACCGATCGAACCTTATCCTCTCCCAGCAAGCCTAACTTCGATTCTATAAAACAGATGCTACTTATCGATGCAGTCTCTGTACTAGAGCAACTTGCTGTAATTATTTATTAGAAATAGTCATGGAGATTCAATATGTTTGCAGTTGGGAAAAAACTTGGTAGCGGTGTCGAGCAGATTGTTTATGAGCATTTTTTACATGTTGTCAGAACGGAACCAGCCGATCGAGTTTTGGCGAGATTTCAAAGTTTGTTCATCGAAGGTGTTAACTATACAGATAGCCGGATCTGGGCGACGATCGAAACATTAGCTTTTGACAAAACTGCCGAGCAAAACTTTCCACTTGTCATCAACCGTTGTTGCTATATTCTCGTCAATCATTGGCAAATGCAACTATCTGGGCACTCATCAGTTGCCGATTTAGTCAATATGCTTTCACATCTGCATGATGTGCGCATGACTTATTCGCGAGTAGTGCGGCGGCTGCGCCAACTGCTGCATTTGTATTTGCAAAGCGATGACTATATCAAGCTCAAGCGGTTGAATGTCGTGCTCAATGGGGACAATACTGCTAGAAAAAATACTATCGGCGAGCAGCCATTAGGGACATTAATTACTCGTTACCCTTATCTCTACTCGCACTCGCTAGTTTCTGACGAACGCACAGCCGAAAACGTCGAGACGATTAAACGAGTCCAAAAAAATCTCCGCCAACAGCAAGAAACAAATCTTTCTCACTATCTCACCTATCAAGTTAGACGATCGCGAATCAAGGCACAATTAGGACGCGAGGCTGC
>NZ_JANLWO010000872.1:0-6625 GCF_031364565.1 Chamaesiphon sp. OTE_20_metabat_361 | reverse complement strand
TATCGGGCTAATTTGACACAAGCACGGCTGATTCGAGCGCATTTAGTTACTAGCTATGCAGTGTTAGCCACTTTCGATCGCGCCCATCTCACTGGTGCCGATCTGTCCTGGGCAAATTTGACTAGAGCGAGTTTTGTTGGGGCTATTTTAACCGAGACAAATTTTACTGGAGCGGATTTGAGTGGAGCCAATCTCGCTGGTGCAGACATGACTGACGCCAATCTGATGGGTGCCAATCTGAGCTACACAGATCTGCGAGGGGCAATTTTTACAGGTGCGAATTTGACAGATACTATTTTTACAGGTGCGTTGCGTTAATTTAATTGAGTAAGAGGAGCCTGGAGACTAAAGTCTCGGCTGATGATGCGAAGTCCGCCTTCGCGGACTAGGATATTAGTCCGCTTCACAAACCCTTCTTTTGCGACCGAAACCCCTCGTCGCCCTCACCCCGCCATCGCCTCTGGCTCTGGCTCCCCGCTCCCAAGCTTGGGAGCGTTGCGCGCTCGTCGGGCAGTGGTGTCAACTTAAGAAAGAAGCCCAGATGTCAAGAGATTGAGATTTAATAGATCGATGCCTCTTCCGCTGGGCTTTGACGAGTCCAAAGGAACGAGCATTGTCAACCAGGAAAGGGACAATCTCGCTGGCGCGACCAAATTGCCTAGCGCGAGAAAAATGGTACAAGCTCCGAAACACCATCTCGACCGAAATCCGGTCGAGGGGTTGTCGCAAAGCCACAGCCACGTCCTCACACAAGTCGAGGAGTACCACATCAAAAATCCAGGTCGCATAGATTTGAATTTGGACTCCTGCTTGGTGCGCTTCCATGATCGGGAAACCCGACCGGAGCGCATCCGCATTACTGCCAGCCACCCATAGATAAGCTAATCCCAGCAATCGCTTGGTCAGCAAAAACGCATCCTCTGCTTGGTGCGCTTCCATGGTCGGGAAACCCGACCGGAGCGCATCCGCAATCCGCCAGCGACGGCGGTAAAGGTCGCACACCTGTTGCGGGGAGAGCGCATTTGGGTCGAGGACATTGGTAATGTAAGTGTACCAAGCCGCCGTCGGCTTTAAACTCCACGCATCAACCATCATCATCATCCGACCACCCCAAGGACTCTTCTGTTCTTTGAGCAGTTGTAATTTCTTGACTAATGCTTCGAGGTTCGAGCCATCAGCTAACCACACTGCCGCCAATTTGGAACCGACCTGTTCCCACTCGGATGGCACTAATCGCGACACTTGCTGACTAGATCTGGCAACGACTTGCTCGAACATTTGGGCAAATAACTGGGCCGGAATCTCCCTGAGTCGATTTGAGAGAGTTTGTTTGCTCACTTGCATTGACTCTACCCACATCAAGCCTTCTTGTTCTAATAACCGCAGGACTTCACTTAAGCCACTCACTTGTCGATAAACTAGGCTCAAGACGATTGCTGCCATTACTGGTAATGTCAGCACTCTATCTCGCAACTGCCTTGTGTTGTCGGTGACTATTTTGAGATTAGCGAATGTCCCCGGGGTGAGTAAATCTCTGAGTCTGGCTTCGAGTTCTTCGTTACTAGGCGCACTGTTACTGCTCGGCGATGGTCTCGATTCCCATATTGATGTGTTGCCATGACAGAAAGGAAATGCTTCAAGTCCCAGCCTATCGCCATTTTCTTTCTCCCTTGACTTTTTGCTTTTTTTCTTAAGTTGACACCCCTGGCTCGTCGGGTTCCCCGACGGTTTAGCGCAACAAGACACAGGGGTTGGGGGTGAGGGCAAGGTTAGGGAGTTTTACAAACCGGATTTGGTTAATATCCTAGTCCGCGTGGCGGACTGTGCTTCATGTGCCCCGATTTTAATCGGCGACGAGACTGACGTCCATACCCAGATCGGCACACCCCGACGGCTGGACACTTCAAATTATTACCAATAATCATTAGCAGTTCGATCGAGGTATTGGATATTCTGCGCTGAATCTGGGAACACTAACTATGTAACGATCGAAACTAGCTCGAACTGTGGGGTTGCTGCGCCCAGCTCGCACGCAACCGAATTCACGCTCGCAAGCTAAATCCGATCGAGTAGTTACAGCCAAATATTCACATAATTATTTAACTCAGATTGAAGCAATCGATCGATAGATGATTTTAGAAAAATTCCATCTGTATTAACAGAAGTTATGTAACTTTACATACAAAAATTATTAAGAGATTGATGGCACAGAGTAATGATTGAAAGTAGCGAAAAGTTAACTAGTATTAGTTTTAAGGATTTAATCATTCAACTGAAAGATATTAAATCTCAATCTTTTAGTGGAAACTTAGTTATTAAAATAGAATCGCATCCATATTGGATTTTTTCATTTAGACTCGGTAGAGTGGGCTGGGTTGATGGTGGGATCGAACCGATTAATTGCTGGCAAAGAAACTTGAGTCTAGCTCAACTCAACCTGCCGCCAGAACGCTTGGCTGAGGTGAATAATCCGCGTAAATCTAACTTAGATTCAAATATTTTGGCAGAGCTATTGGTAAGTGAGTCGATCGATCGACAACAATGTGCTGAGTTAGTCGCTAGAATGACGATCGAAAGCTTATTTGATGTGATTCAATTTAGCCAACATAGTGGCAATCGGCTTTCTTATAAGCTCTCTCAAACTGGGGCTGGTAATGCCCAACTCAATCTAGTATTGCCATTACTAGAAATCGAACCAATTTTGACTAAATCGATTCAAACTTGGCAAGAATGGTCGAATGTAGGTTTGGCGGCTTACGCACCGAGTTTATTTGCGATTGTTTCGCCATCGCTGGATTTGGCGCAATTAGCGGGCAATCCTAATTTACATCAGACGGTAGTGGCGATCGATGGCAATCGCTCCGTGCGTAGTTTGGCAGCTAATAGTCGTCAATCGGCGCTCAATTTTACCAGCACACTCTTACCATTGCTGCGATCGGGATTTATTAATTTATCATCCCAGCCAAAATCGAGAGTCAGTCAGACTAATAATCTAGAAAATAGCAGCCAACTGAGTACTGGTACTAGTAACCAAATGAGTACAGGTACTAGTAACCAGCTAAGTACAGGTACTAGTAATCAATTAAGTACTGGTATTAGTAACCAATTAAGTACTGAAAATCGAGTGCCATTAGTACCGGGAGTGAGAACTAGTGAGACTCAGAATCCTTTGATTGCCTGTATCGATGACAGTATCCTAATCTATCAATCTTTAGAAAAGATTTTGACTGAAAATGACTATCGTTGTTATGGCGTTCAAGATCCGCTCAAAATTATGCCGAGCTTGATTAGAAATAAACCAGATTTTATATTTCTGGATTTATTAATGCCAATTACTAATGGTTATGAAGTATGCGAACAAATTCGGAAAACTCCGAGCTTGAAAGATATTCCCGTAATTATTTTGACTGGTAAGGATGGATTGATCGATCGGATGCGATCGAAAATGGTGGGAGCGACTGGCTTTTTGGGTAAACCAGTACAGTCAGATGCAGTGTTAAAAATGATCGATAAATATCTTGTGGGAGTTAAGTAGTTATGAGTCAGATTTTAATTGTTGAAGATAGTAAGTTAGAAGCAGATAGATTGAAAAAATGCTTGGAGGGTCAAGGCTTTTCAATTTTAGTAGTTACTAGTGGTGAGGAAGCCGAAATTAGACTCAAAACTTTCAAACCAAATCTGATCGTTTTAGATGTAATTTTACCAGGTGAAAGTGGCTTCGAGCTGTGTCGTAAACTTAAAACCGAACCTGCAACTCAAAATATCCCGATCGTGATTTATTCCACCAAAGATAAGCAGATCGACAGGACTTGGGGCGATATGAGCGGTGCTGATGCGTATCTGAGTAAAACCGTAGACGAGCCAACTTTACTCCAAACAGTCAATCGCCTAATTGGTTGAAATATCGTGAAAATTATAAGTTGTGAGTGATAAATTATGAGCAAAACGATCGATCTGATGTCATCTCCAGCCAGTAAAAATCTAATAGCTCGTCCGAGTGAAAGGTCGGACGAACATCAACGCTTTTTAGGTTTTACGATCGGCGATAGTTTGAGTGCGTTAATTCCCTTAATTAACTTGCAAGCAACTATTAAAATTTCTTTAGCAGAAATTTTAGCAGTTCCGCAAATGAATGAATCGCTACTCGGCATTATTAATTATGGCGGTAAAGCCACTTGGGTACTGGACTTGGCTCACTTAATGGGCGGCACTGGCTATGTGCGCACGGCAGCTAGGACTGGAATGGGGATGCTATTTCAGGTACAAAATGAGACAGTAGCACTATTAATCGAGCGCGTTGGCACGATCGAGACATACGATCTTCAGCAATGTTTGCCGATGGGTGAAGCCATGTATACCGATCGAATCCGTTCGTTTTTGGCGGGTTATTTTATCGATGATGCCCATCAATCGCGAGTAGTTATCGACCTAGATCGGATAGTTGATGCGCTGATTGGCACTCCAGTAACTGCTTGAGCATCGAGCAAAATAACGCTCGATGACAATATATAGAAATAGTTATGAATTAACGATCGCAATTTAGTAATTACCAATATTGCCCATGTTGAAAAATCTCTTTAGTTCGGCAGATGAACGCCAAGATAAAGCAGCAGAACTACTCAACGCTGCCACTCCCGCCCCAGAAAAATTAATGTCCAATTCAGATCGTAATATGACTAGCACTACCGCCAAACAACAGCTATTATCACTGCTTCAAGATACTCAAGCCAAGCTCGAAAGCTCGAACAATCCCAATAGCGAACCCCTGCGTCAAAATCTGCGGAGAGCGAGAGAACTCGCGGGATTTTTGACGACAGCGAGTAACCCGCCAGCAGCACCAGCGGCGAATATCGATGCCGATAAAATCCATCAAATCGCTACCAGAATTAGACAAGCGACCTCACCGATGGCGGCATTCACTAGTGCAGTTGCTGATATCAAAACATTACTAAATGCCGATCGCGTCTTGATTTATCAATTGACAGGGGCGAGTATGGGTCGATCGATCGCTGAAGCCGTCCAAGCTGGCTTAACCCCCACGCTCAATAGCGAAATCCCGCAAATTGGCTTTGGGTTCGAGCAATTCACTGACGATCGCTCCCAGCGGACGATCTCGTTGATTAATAGCGAAACCAGCCCTTACCAAAAGCAGATTTTAGAACAGTACCAAGTCCAGGCAACAGTCGCCGTACCGATTTTAATCAACGGTTACTCGGCAGCGACCGATAGTTATAGCCTCGGTCGGGTGTGGGGTTTATTGGTCGTCCACCAGTGCGATCGTCCCCGCACTTGGACGGAAGCGGAAACCGCTTGCTTGTCCCAATTATCCCTAGAACTCACCCTCGCAGTCCAGCCCAATCAACCCCTATTGCAATTATCCCAACGTCGTGACTTATTAGCCGCGATCGAGGTCGAAGCGCAGGAAGTGATGCAGGCGACACTCGACAATATCCGTCACACTCTCCAAGCCGATCGGGCGATGGTCGTCGCTTACAATCCGGACTGGAGTAGCAATGTCATCGCTGAATCCGTCGGCGTGAACTGGGCGAAAGCAGGCACATCACTAGACTTGGACTACTCGATTAACAACGAAAATTACAAGCCTTATTACGTCGTCAACGATATTCAAGCCAAAGGATTCGATCGCTGCTTATTAGAATCCCTCGAACCACTGCAAATGCGGGCGTACATCGTCGTCCCCGTCTTGAAAAACAACCAATTGCTCGGCATGTTGGGTGTCTACCAAAACTCTGGCGCACGCAACTGGCAAGAATCCGAGCTTCAGACGATGCTCGACTATGCCAAAACCTTTAGCTTCCCGCTCCAACAAACTACCAGCCGTCGTCTCGCCCAGTTTCAAACCAAGAAAATGGAAGAGCGGCTCCAACGGGAACGGGGACTCTCCAAACTCCAAGAGCGGCTGCGCACTGCCAAAGATGAAAAAACTGTCTTCCAAGTCGCTACCCAAGACGGTCGCAAACTGCTCGAAACCGACAGACTGGCGATCTATCAATTCGACGCCGATTGGAGCGGTCGCTTTATCGCCGAATCCGCTGCTCCAGGCTGGGTAGACCTAATCGAAACCGTCCATATCGTCCAAGATACCTTCCTCCAACGCACCCAAGGCGGTCGCTACAAAGATGGCGAATGCTTTGCCGTGGATGATATCTACACCGTCGGACACCAAACTTGCCACGTTCAGCTACTCGAACAGTTTGAAGCTCGCTCTTATATGCTCGCGCCGATCTTCGGTGCCGATCGCTAATTGTGGGGACTGATCGCTTCTTATCAAAACGCCCACGTCCGCAAATGGCAAGAAGAAGAACTCGAAACTCTCCGCCAAATGGGGCTGCAAGTCGGGTTTGCGATGGAGCAAATCGACTATATCAAACAACTCCAAAAACGTGCCGATCAAGAACAAACGATCAACCGGATTGCCGATCGAATTCGTCAATCCTTAGTCGTCGATGATGTCTTCGCCAGTGTCGTCCAAGAGATCCGCCAAGCTTCCAAAGCAGATCGCGCTGTCGTCTATGAGTTTAATGAAGATTGGAGCGGTCAAGTCGTCGCTGAATCCGTCGGTAGTGGCTGGGTGTCGCTGCTAGTCGAACAAAAGAAAGATGAA
>NZ_JANLWO010000826.1:0-6367 GCF_031364565.1 Chamaesiphon sp. OTE_20_metabat_361 | reverse complement strand
CGGTATTTTCCGCATTAGTAACGCCTTGACGCTTGGCGAGTTGACCGACGAGTTGTTCGCCGCCTTTGGCAAATCCAATGATACTAGGAGTGGTACGACCGCCCTCCGCATTGGAAATGACGACAGGGATGCCGCCTTCTAGAACAGAGACGCAGCTATTGGTTGTACCGAGGTCGATGCCGATGACTTTTGCCATAAACTTGAGGCAATATTTAAAGAATGGAAAAACGAGGGATCTAGCATTAGCTAGAGATTAATCCTCGATCGCACGATCGCTGCTGTGGCGAGTGAGCAAGCCCACGCGGGTCGAGATGGCTGTCATGCGATCGAGTGAGGGTAGAATAGGCTGCTACCGATTAAGCAGCGTCGAAATTCGTCGCGTCTTCTGCCGACAATTGCTCGGGTGGCGCGGCGACTTTGACCAAGGAGTGTCGAAGAATCCGATCTCCTAAGTAATAGCCGCGTTGCAACTCTTCAATTACGGTACCTTCAGGATGTTCCTCTGTGGGTTGCCGCATCACCGCTTCGTGGAGATTGGGGTCGAATTGCTGTCCTTCGGGACGCATGGGCGAAACCCCAATCCGCTTGAGACTTTCGACTAATTGTTTGTATACACCTTGATAGCTTTTGTGAATCCCTAATTCCCCATCGTTTTGAGGTTTAATTTGAGTTCTAGCACGCTCAAAGTTGTCTACAACACTCAAGAGTTCCACGATCGTGGACTGTTTAGCGCGAAGTTCCGTCTCTTCTTTTTCCTTGCTATTGCGCTTGCGGAAGTTATCAAAGTCAGCAGCAATTCTCAGATATTGACTTTGAAAGGCGTCCCGTTGATTGGAAATCTCCGCCAACTTAGCCGTCAATAACTGAACTTCAGATCGATCGGTTGGGTTCGACTCGGGTTCGACGGTGCCTGCTGGTGTCGCTCCTGGGGGATTAATAGCATCAACATTAGTACTCACCCCTTCTGCGGCCACTTCTGGCGGCGAAGTAGTTGGGTCGTTAGTTGCGGCTACGGTCTCCACCGTGGGCTGCGGCGATTCGGTCTCTAATGGTAGCTGGGATGACATCGGATCGTCACCGGGTTGAATTGGCTGTTGTGGGGTTTCACTCATCGTTCGTTCATTCTCTGTTAACAGACTGCTAAGCAATTTCGATCCTAAATCGATCGTGTGCAAGCCAATGATTAATTCTTAAATACATACTTTAAATGTATATCTGTAAGAAAGGCTGATTCAGTGAATCTGCCTTTTGAGTATAAATCTGATTTGGGTCGAGCGTGCGCTCGATCGAGATTGACTAGCATTAGGATTAGTCTAACCCTATGCAGCGCCACTGAGCTAGGAGCATCATCGGATTCGAGCGGCGTAATTTCCGCACCGCTAGCAAGCAGACCTAACAAAGAGATCGAGCTGCGGTTGGCATTATCAAGCCTCCCGATCGACAAACCGTTAACTCACAGAAAATGGTCTCACTTTATCATGCCCAACTGAGTGACATAAAACACCACCATCAGTAATGAAAGCATCCCACAAAAGCGATCGGGGGTCACTCGTTGGCAAAGCCTCTCGGAACGAGAATCGATCCCAGCGGCACAATTTAGCGATTGTAGTAACAGATTTCCACCTAATGAAGAGATTGAGTGCAACTGTGGGCATACTGTAAAGCTAAGGAGACAACTACAGCAGCTATGACCCAATCTTCATCCCCAAAACGGGCACTAATCGTCCGCAACGACTTTTCCCCTTTCGGCAATAAGCTGATTCAGTCGGGTTATGTCAACGCCGAACAGCTCAAACAAGCATTGGTTGATAGTCGGGCCAACAACCACCCCTTGACGGAGGTATTGGAATCCCTGACGGGTAAATCTTTGCCAGCCGAGTTACAAAATCAATATAAAAAACAACAGTTATTCGAGCTGAAAATTGTTTACGGTTTGAACGCGGTAGATATTACCTCCGCGCAAATTGACAAGGTACAAGTACGGACGTTAATCGATACTTTTATCTCTGCTGATAGTTGTCGGCAACTTAAGCTATTGCCGATCGGTAAAATGGAAGGCGATCCGCCGATTCTCACGGTAGCGATGATCGCGCCCAACGATCTCCAAGCCAAAAACGATTTGGACAAAATTCTCCGTCCCCACGGGATTGCTTGGCGCAGTGAGGTGATCGCGCCAGAAGATTATCAAAAACTTTTAGATGGCTATTTGGATGAGCGGATCCAACAGGATGCCGCCGATAATTCCCAGAAAAATCTCAATGTCGAAATTGAAAACTTTGATACGCCCGAGCTAGGTGGGGTCGAAGATGAGCTAGATGATGAAATCGACGTTCAGGGGGCAGAAGCCGCTCCGGTAGTCAAGTTAGTCAATCAAATCCTCGCTAAGGGTTTGATGGAAAAAGTTTCGGACATTCACATCGAGCCACAAGAGGAAGGCTTGAGAGTGCGGTTTCGCAAGGATGGCGTCCTGCGTCAGAGTTTCCCAATTTTGCCCAAACACATCATTCCAGCGGTGATCTCCCGCTTCAAAATCATCGCCGAATTGGACATCGCCGAGCGGCGGTTGCCTCAAGATGGTCGGATTCGGCGGACGTTTGAAGGTCGCAAAGTAGACTTTCGGATGAGTACCCTCCCGAGTCGGTATGGGGAAAAAGTCTGTATGCGGATTTTGGATAACTCCTCGACGCAATTGGGGTTGGATAAGTTAATTAGCGATCTGCCATCGCTGGAAATCGTCCGAGCGATGGGTAGTCGCCCGTTTGGCTTGATTTTGGTGACTGGGCCGACTGGTTCGGGTAAATCGACGACACTTTATTCTCTCCTCGCCGAACGTAACGATCCTGGTGTCAATATTAGTACGGCGGAAGACCCGATCGAGTATGCCCTCCCTGGCATCAACCAGGTACAGGTAATTCGCGAAAAAGGGATGAACTTTGCTTCGATCTTACGCGCCTTCATGCGGCAAGATCCCGACATCATCCTGGTGGGAGAAACTCGCGACCAAGAGACGGCTAAAACCTCCATGGAGGCGGCTTTAACGGGTCACATGGTCATGACTACCTTACACACCAACGACGCGGCAGGCTCGATCGCGCGGCTCGATGAGATGGGCGTCGAACCATTCATGGTTTCGGCAGCCCTCATCGGCGTTGTCGCGCAACGACTCCTGCGGAAAGCTTGTGCGGAATGTCGGATCGCCTATACTCCCACCCGCGAAGAACTCGGTCGATTTGGGTTGTCTGCTTCGGGTGATGCAGTCATCACCTTCTACAAAGCTAACGAACTCTCTAACGACGCGATCGAATCTGCCAAAGCCGCTGGCTGTCTGTGCAAAAACTGCAATGGCGTCGGCTATCGCGGTCGAGTCGGTGTCTATGAAGTCATGCAAATTACCGATGAGCTAGCGACGCTCATCAACCAACGCGCTTCCACCGCCCTGATCAAGGAAACCGCAGTTCAGCAGGGGATGAAAACACTGCTGGCTTACAGCCTCCAAATGGTGCAAGAAGGTCAGACTACGCTCGATGAAGTCGAACGCGTCACCTTTACCGACTCTGGTTTGGAAGCCGAAATCAAAGCCAAACGCAAAACCACCCTTATCTGTCGGACGTGCGCGGCAGACCTCAAACCGGAATGGCTTGATTGTCCGTATTGTATGACACCTAGATTTGAGAATTAGTGAATAGTGGATAGTGAATAGCAAACAGAAAGGACACATGCGTCCTAAAAGGATCTAAACATTAACCACTATCCACTATCCACTATCCACTATCCACTATCCACTTCCTAAACCTATGTCTGAACTAATGATCGAAGACCTAATGGAGCAACTCGTTGAAATGGGTGGCTCCGACATGCACATTCAAGCAGGTGCGCCTGTCTATTTTCGCGTTAGCGGTAAACTTGCCCCGGTTGGTGAAGAACCACTCACGCCGCAAGAGTGCCAAAAACTGATTTTTAGTATGCTCAATAATACTCAGCGCAAAGAACTCGAACAAACCTGGGAAATCGACTGCTCTTATGGCGTCAAAGGGTTGGCAAGATTTCGGGTCAATGTCTATAAAGAACGTGGTTGTTATGCTGCTTGTTTGCGGGCATTATCTTCCAAAATCCCCAACTTCGATCAGATGGGATTGCCCGATATCGTCAGAGAAATGAGCAATCGTCCGCGCGGATTGATTCTGGTAACAGGGCCGACTGGTTCTGGTAAAACCACCACGATGGCAGCCATGATCGACTTAATCAATCGGACTCGTGCCGAGCATATTTTGACGATCGAAGATCCAGTCGAATATGTCTTCCCAAATGTTAAAAGCCTCATTCACCAGCGTCAAAAAGGTGAAGATACTAAAAGTTTCTCCAATGCGCTTAGAGCAGCCTTGCGCGAAGATCCAGATGTAATTCTAGTTGGAGAATTGCGTGATTTAGAAACGATTAGTTTGGCGATTAGTGCTGCTGAAACTGGGCACTTAGTCATGGGGACATTGCACACTAGTTCCGCCGCTCAAACGATCGATCGGATGTTGGATGTATTTCCCCCCGAACAACAACCCCAAATCCGCGCCCAGTTATCTAACTCGCTAGTTGCCGTCTTCAGTCAAGCTCTCGTCCAAAAGAAAAAACCCAAACCTGGTGAATACGGACGCGTCTTGGTTCAAGAAATCATGATCGTCACACCCGCAATTTCTAACCTGATTCGTGAAGGTAAGACCGCCCAAATTTATAGTGCGATTCAAACTGGAGCCAAGCTAGGCATGAACACGATGGAATCGATCCTCGCTAAACACATTCGCGAAGGTACGATTTCTTTTGAAGTTGGTGTTTCTAAATCCTCTCGACCTGATGAACTTCAACGTCTGATTGGATCTACACCTACGATGGCAGCGAATGGGAGAAATTAGGGAATAGGGAATAGGGAATAGGGAATAGTGATTATCTACTCTCTTACCCTTTACCCTTTACCCTTTACCCAAACAAAATCCTAACCCCTATCCCCTATCCCCTATCCCCTAAATCATGCCAACTTTTATAGCTGAAGTCCGCGATTCTCAAGGAAATGTCAAACAAGAAAAAGTTGACGCTCAAACAGTAGAATCAGCTCGGAAAAAACTCAAACAGAAATACCAGTTCATTCAAAATATCAGACCAGTCAAATCTTTTGATATCACTAAAATTGACTTACAGGACATCGAAGCAGCCATGAACCCGGTGACGGTTCGTGATAAAGCGGTATTCTCTCGCCAATTTGCAGCGATGGTCAATGCAGGTGTGGCAATGGTGAGATGTTTGACAGTGCTTTCCGAGCAGTGTGGTAATCCCAAGCTGCGAAAGGTACTCGCACAAGTGAGTCTGGATGTCCAACAAGGGATTAACCTGTCTGATGCCATGCGCCGACATCCAGAATGTTTCGATACTCTTTATGTGAGTATGGTGCAGGCTGGTGAAGTTGGTGGGGTACTCGATGAAGTACTCAATCGTCTGGCTAAGGTTTTAGAAGATATGTCTCGACTCAAAAACCAAGTCAAAGGAGCAATGGCGTACCCTGTGGCTGTAGGAATTTTGGCACTGTTGGTATTTCTAGGGATGACAATCTTCTTAATCCCAGTATTTGCAAATATTTTCAAAGGATTGGGTACAGAGTTACCGGGATTGACACTATTTATGTTGGGCGTAAGTGGGGTACTAACTAGTTGGATGGTAATCATCCCGATCGTTATAGTTGGCGGCTTGATTTTTGCATACACTCAATACTATAAAACCACCATTGGTAAACTGACGATGGATCGGTTTTTCTTGAAAATGCCGATTTTGGGTGACTTAAATGAAAAATCAGCAACTGCTAGATTTTGTCGAATTTTTGGTACATTAACTCGATCGGGCGTACCGATTCTCAACTCACTAGATATCGTTCGCGATACAGCGGGCAATCAAGTTATCTCTAACGCGATCGAAAAGTCCAAAATGGAAGTTCAACAAGGGGGGATGTTAAGCAATGCCCTGCAACGTGAAAAAGTTTTCCCATCGCTGGCAATTCAAATGATCAGCATCGGGGAAGAAACCGGGGAACTAGATACAATGATGATGAAAGTTGCTGACTTCTATGAAGATGAAGTCGAACAAGCGGTTAAAGCTCTCACCAGTGTCCTCGAACCAATTATGATGGTCTTCTTGGCAGGGATGGTAGCCGTAATTCTACTTTCGATGTATCTCCCCATGTTCAAAGTATTCGAGAAACTTGGCTAAGAGCTTTAAAATATCCTTCCGATCGATATAGGTAGAGTAATAAATGTTTATTACTCTACCTAATTATTAGCTAGCTACGATTCGATCGAATCTCATTGTCTATAGCCACTGCCGAGCTTGTTAA
>NZ_JANLWO010000812.1:0-2583 GCF_031364565.1 Chamaesiphon sp. OTE_20_metabat_361 | reverse complement strand
GATCGGTCGCGATCGAAAGATGAGGGAATAACTATGAACATGCCAGACATGGCGATTGCAGAAATCAGAGCTAGAGAGATTCTCGATTCTCGCGGTCGTCCGACAGTAGAAGCGGAAGTATACTTAGCCAATGGTGGATTTGGGCTAGCTCAAGTCCCTAGTGGCGCATCCACAGGTAGTTTTGAAGCCCACGAATTACGAGATGACGATCCCAGTCGCTACGGCGGTAAAGGGGTACAGAAAGCTGTCAGCAATATTGAAGACAAAATTGCGCCAGCCTTAGAAGGCATGGATGCTTTCGATCAAATGGCGATCGATCGCGCGATGATCGAGCTAGATGGTACGCCTAATAAGTCTAAATTAGGGGCTAATGCTATTTTAGCGGTATCGCTAGCCAATGCCAAAGCCGTGGCAAATGCCCTGGGAGTCCCACTATATCGTTATCTGGGCGGCCCTTTGGCAAATTTGCTACCCGTTCCATTGATGAATGTGATTAATGGTGGCTCTCACGCTGCAAATAACATCGACTTCCAAGAATTTATGATCGTACCCGTGGGTGCGACTTCCTTCAAGGAAGCGCTCCGCTGGGGAGCCGAAGTCTTTGCCTCTTTGAGCAAAGTTTTGGACGAAAAGGGTCTCCTGACAGGCGTAGGCGATGAAGGCGGCTTTGCGCCCAATCTAGAGTCCAATCAAGCATCCTTAGAGTTGCTGATGGCGGCGATCGAATCTGCTGGCTATAAACCGGGCGAACAAATCGCGCTAGCTCTAGATGTCGCCGCGAGTGAATTTTACAAAGATGGCAACTATATCTATGATGGTAGCAGCCATACTCCAGGCGAATTCATCGACTATTTAGCCGATCTGACGACCAAATATCCGATCGTCTCGATCGAAGATGGGTTGCATGAGGATGACTGGGCAAACTGGCAATTACTCACCCAAAAAATCGGCTCGAAAGTCCAGCTAGTCGGGGACGACTTATTTGTGACTAACTCCGTCCGCTTGCGCCAAGGCATCAAGGAGAAATCAGCCAATGCCATTTTGATTAAACTCAATCAAATCGGTACTCTGACTGAAACCCTCCAAACGATCGATCTCGGTACCCGCAACGGCTTCAAGTCCATCATCAGTCACCGCTCCGGCGAAACTGAAGATACCACGATCGCGGATCTAGCCGTCGCGACTCGCGCGGGACAAATCAAAACGGGTTCTCTCTGTCGCAGCGAACGGGTGGCAAAATATAACCGTCTACTCCGAATCGAGGATGAGTTGGGCGATTTAGCTGTCTATGCTGGATTGGAATAATCGCGATCGATTTTCAATGAAGTAGGAGCAATTCATGGACTGCCCCTACTTCATTGAGATAAGTTTAAACCGCTTAATGGCTGAGGTCGTTGGCAAAGCCTCTCAGAATGAGAATCGAATCTAGCTCAGTTACATTTAGGACATGAAAGTTGGTTTGAGCTAGTGAAATAAAGCAACCAAAGTTCATAAGTATTCTTATTAGTAATATTGCTCTCATTGGCGATTTTTACGAAGGGAAATCGGGGTTTTAAATTTTAATGGAGATAGTTATTAATCTAACTATCTCCATTTTTTTGTTCTATATATCCCAAATAATGAGTCTCTAAAGCTTCTTCGATGATTTGTCCACATCCTTTACCGACCTTGTAAACTTTGAAGACTCTGTACCGTCCACTCCACTGTGTTGTTAGACTGCGCTTATTGACCCCAAAGTACTCGGTAGATACTGGCATCTTCTGGATTCACCTCAACTATCAAATCTCCACCTCGTCGTCCAATATAATCTTTCGCGCCATAGTTCACCCTCCACACCCAGCTACCATCCTGAGAGTGCTGAGTGAGGCTAATGATGCTCTGCATGACATCCACATTCAATTCGCGGGCGCGTTTATTGGCAGCGGCGATTGCTCGTGCTGCCGTGACAGCAACATCATCTTGAAGCACATCTGAACTTAATACTGCACTCATAGTTAATCTCCACTATATAAACCCAAAATCAACGCTGTATCACCAACCTCACTGACCTGTCCATTCGGCTCAATCCAGTAGATTTTTGCCTGAGAGATGACAAATTCACCCACATAAGCAGCTTCCTTCAAATTAGGATCGTCTCTCACAGCGCGCTTATCGGTTTCACTTGGTTCTTGAAGATAATCGCCTCCAGTATTCGGATGAGTATGAAATGACGCTGGCGTTCGCTATCCCTTCAATCTTACACCCTGGATGAGGCGGCACAAAGATGCTGTTTCGATCGCCGACTGCCCATCGCACAACACTAAAATTTCCTCCAGCATCTTTCAGAATAAAGCCGCCTTCTTCGTGTCCACCAGTCAATCCAGGATTAGAGTTTTCCCAAGCTCGTTTTAATTCTGCACAAACTAACGGCTCGTTCAAGATGTCTGTGTATCTTTGGTTCATAGGCTGGAGCGGCTAAAAGATAGCTTGACGGTTATGACAAACCATCCAGTAGCATAACTCGTTTATGATAAAAATTAAGAGAACGCTTTCCACGCCACAATAGACTGTTCGGGCATTTCCTTACTCATCGTCCTCCAAGTC
>NZ_JANLWO010000789.1:0-12513 GCF_031364565.1 Chamaesiphon sp. OTE_20_metabat_361 | reverse complement strand
ATAACTAATGCTAATCCTGACAAAGCTAGTCACCTGCGCTCTTTAGGCAACAATACCTTCGGGTTTGAGGATTTACCAGGTAATTTAGGAGTTTCCGATAATGACTTTAATGATGCTGTATTTCAGATAAGCTTCAAAGTGAGCTGATGCTCGGTAACTCCCTCTAGATAGGCTCTGTAGAAGTTCTCAGGTCATCGATATTAGCTAATTACTATCCAAATAGCGAATATCGATGACCGTACCGTTGAAGTTGTAATTAAGCTGGTCGATTTCGACCGTAGAACCGATCTTCATTTTAGTATTTCCCAAGACTAGCCCCTCTTTAGTTTTCTGACCTTTGCCTGTAACTGTGACGATCATATCGACACTATAAGAATCCGGACGGGGATCTTTGAGCGCCTTGAGCGAACCGTCTGACTGGGGTACGGCGAGAGTCCGATCGAGTTGGCGGACTGACTTGATATCGACTTGTCCGGCTGGTTGATTGCGAATTACAAAACTCAGCTTACTACCCGGACTAAACTGGGTCATCAACGATTCGGGATTGAGGACGTTTAACCCTCGGACGATCACGTCTGCTTCTACGGCTTGAGGCTTATCTTGACCGTTAATGCGCCCCGAACTTCCTGGCGAAATAAATATCCCAGCCACCACAAATAATATGACTAGGGCAGCGCCAAGATCGAGAAGGCTGACCTTACCAAATAATCTACCTTGGCGATCGAGAATAGACATAAATACTCACGTTTACGGGGCTACATTCCAACTAGACAACAGATTAAGTGTCAGTCTACAGTTAGTATACAGCGATCGGTGGCGATCTAATTAGCTGCCTAATCCCTAGTGGCAACTTCCTCATTTCTGAGCACCGAATTGAGCGCCCAAACATGTTCGACTTCCATCTGCTGATGCTGGCAAGTATCTTCCAACAACTTATGTTGAGACAAAGCCTTGCGGAGGGTGACGATCAACTGCTGCACTCGTTCGCGGACGATCGGATCGCGATCGGCGGTCATGATGGTTTGACGTTCGAGAACTTGTAAAATCAGTTCGTAGTGGACTAATGATGGTAATTTAATGCGATCCATGAATATGCCTTCACCCGATGCCGCACAGGTCGGTGATTGATTAAGTGGGTAGATTACAGCGGTAACTATGCCGTAAATAGCTGAAGGATCGCTTGTCCGGGATCTTCCTGCTTTATTAAGGATTCCCCAATTAGGACAGCATTAGCTCCAGCACTAGCTACTATTTTAAGATCTTCAGCAGTAGATAATCCCGATTCACTGACGATCGAGATGCCGCGATCGCGGATTTGCGCTCGTCGGGGGGCGAGTAATGCCGCTGTATTGTGTAAATCGACACTAAAATCGGCGAGGTTGCGGTTATTAATGCCAATCAGCTCGACACCATCCAAGCTCAAGACTCGATCGAACTCCTCTTCAGTATGTACCTCAATCAGCGCCGTCATCCCCAGTACCCGCACGATCTTCAGAAAATATTGCAAATCCACATTATCTAAGATCGCCGCAATCAGTAGCACTGCGTCGGCACCATGAGCGCGCGCATAGTAAATCTGATAGGGATAAATCACAAACTCCTTACACAGCAACGGTAAATCTACCGCCTGTCGCACCGCCGCTAGATTCTCAAAACTACCCTGAAAGAACTTGCGATCGGTTAATACCGACAAACAGCTCGCACCCCCCCGCTGGTAAGCCTTGGCAATCTCCACCGCATCAAAATCAGCCCTAATTACCCCTTTACTCGGCGACGCTTTTTTCACCTCCGCAATCACCGCTGGCTGGGTTTTCCCTTGCTTAATCGCCCCCAAGAAGTCCAATGGTGCCGCCATTGCGGTGACTTGCTTTTTCAACTTCTCCAGGGGGATCTTGTCTCGCATCACGAGGACTTCCCGCTCTTTATCCCACACGATTTCTTCCAAGATATGTGCGGGTTTGCCATCGGGAACGACTATTTGATACTCCAGCGGGCCAACATTGACAGATGAACTAGGCGGACGACGACGAATTTTCATGATGAGATGGGAGATGGGAGATGGGAGATGGGAGGTGGGAGATAGTTGAGATTGGTACTTCAATTTAGCTGCCACAAAGTTCTCCACGATTGAAATCAAACAGATCTAGAGAGTAAAGTTTAGAGGATCTAGGATCGGGCTTACGATCGAACATAATTCTCGATCGAGGGCTGAATCTTCAGGATATTAATGAAGCAAACTCCTCTAAGACTGAAGACATACTCTAGTGTAGACAACTTTACTACTCTACCCCCTCCCATCTCCCATCTCCCATCTCCCATCTCCCCTAAAGACTTGACACAACTCGATCGCGTGCATTTGCAGCGTAGACGTAGCTTCACCACCGCGTTTGAGACTATATTCCAAATCTAAAAGCAGGGGGAGACTAGCAGCCAGTCGATCGGCGGTGGTGGCTTGCAGTTCTTGCTTGATGAAAAATAGGCGTTTGGGGTTGCCTAAGCCAGCGGCGGTAGCAATGACTCGATCGTCCTTTTCACCGACCTCCAGGAGCATTTTCACCCACAACCAGGTACGAAATTGACCGATAAGGGTGGCTACTATTTTGAGTGCGGGTTCGTTGCGATCGATTAATTCGGCGACTAGTTGCAAGGCAGTCCCGACATCACCTTGCCGAATCGCCGCCGCCAGTTGCAGACTATTTTGAGTATTGGCAACAACCAGACTAGCCACCATCGATCGATCGATCGGTTGTCCCGAGCCGCCAGCTAAGAGCTGAAGTTTATCCAATTCTAAATATAATTGGCGCGTATTATTGCCAACCGATTCGGCAAGTAATACGATCGCCGCTGGTGCAATTTCCAGACCTAACTCTTTGGCAACAATCTGGACGCGCTGCTGAAGTTCTTCCGTTTTCCACGGTGGGATTAAACCAAATTCTTGAACGTTAGCATATTTGTGAATTACTTTCGTGGACTTCAATCTCCCATCGGGCTTGTTTTTGCTCGTGAGTAATAGAATTGTTGTCTCTGGAACTTGTGGTAGCGTGCGTTCTAGCTCCGCGAGTAGCCGTTCCGAGCACTGCTGCATCAATGTCGTATCCATCAACCACACCAACCGCTTGCCAGAACCAAATGGTGGCGTCATCGCTGCATCTAAAGCCACGATCGCCGCATCTTCCCGATCGGGCGCAATCTTTTCATAATTAAAGCTCACCCACGCCGGATCGATCGCCGAAGACTGAATCTTATTTACTGCTTTAGCGATCGCAAAATCATCATCGCCCCAATACAGAATTACTGTCATTTGATTAACATAAAGTGGTTTAATTCGATTTTTAGATTACTTGTATAGATTGGTGCAAATATTAATTAGATACGTCATGTTTGAAGTCAAACTGGTAGACAAATACTCACCATACGCGACCTACACGACCTAATATAGGCAGATCGGCATAATTATTTTAAATGCTAAAAACAACCTGAAACCTAGATGGTGGGCAGTGCCCACCCTACTACAAGATATCTACGCTCCGCACAGATCGAACCTTACGCAGGAGAGTTTGAGAAGGCGGCGACCGAAATCACGCGGAGGGAACCTCCGCATGTGTTTCGGTCAAGACAACCCCCAGATCCGGGTTTTGCCCCCACTAGGAAAATCGCAACTGACGGATATACAACTTTTGCCGCTTCGCTTAGGACAATAACCCCATAAAAAACTTACTTCAAAAAAGCAATCGAACCCAACGCGCATTCCAATTCTTGAGTCGATCGAGCGCACTAACTGACGGTAACTTCCCACCCTTATCCTCCCACTTTTGAACCAACGCCAAACCCAGCGGCGTCAGCCGAAAACTATCAGTCAAACCTTGTCCATCCACTTCCCGCCGCAACATGCCAACTTGAATCAGCCAGTTAGTAGCTGTCTCGACATTTAACTCCGAGAGCGGATAACGGGTATAACCAGCATTCACACCAAGAGCGCCTGCTAACTTGGGTACTGAGACACCCTCCCAGCGCAGTTTCGCAAACAGAGCTAGGTGAAATGGCGCACAGCGCAGAGCTAATTCGGCGCGATCGACAGTTTTGGCTGGGTAGGAGATAATCTTGCCAGAAGTAGGAGTAGCAACCACGATCGCAACGTTGAATATAAATGATTAGATCTATTCTAACGCTTTGACCGATCGCGCCAAGATAAATGGCTGATGCTCTGGATCTATTAAGTATGGGAAATTAAGTAAATAATGGCAATCGCTCCTCGTGCAACGATCTCGATCGCACTTGGAGCTAGCTTTACCATTATTCAGGTTTACTTGGCGGCTGACTCCATCTGCCAAAAGTTTGCTGCAATTAGTCCACTTCACCCACATAACGATCGTGTCTAGCGACGAAACACCGCAAGTCCCTTTTCCTTGGTCGGCATTTTTGAGTCAGCCAGTTTTCCATCCCCGACATAAATTAATTTTAGATCCGACGCGATTTAGAAAAAGCTATCAAGTTCGCCTGCTCGAAAGTTGCCTTCACAAGCAGCTTTCAGCTACTAGACATCGAAAACTCAACTGATAGATTTGACAGCTTAAGTTCGTTCGCTACAATCGTCACCAAAATCGCCCCGACTCGCTGAAGTTAGGGCGGTTTTGTATGTTGGCAATTAATTTTAATAACCCGCTGGCTGACGGAAGCCGCCGATCGCGTTGTCAATCTCTTTAGCGATCCCGAGTAACTCCATCTCGCGCCACCGTTTACCGACGATCTGCATTCCGATTGGTAAGCCGTTTTGAGTTTGCCCGGTCGGAATTACCACCGCTGGCTGCCCGCTCAAATTAAATGGCAATAGATAAATCCCATTAGCAACGGCATGAGGATAAGCTCTCCCATCAAGATCGATGGCGCTCCAAGCCGGACGATGTGTAAATGCTGTCGTTGCTGCCACCGGACAAACCCAGACATCCAAAGGCTCCAGAGCTACATCCATCGCCGCAACAAATAGATCGCGTTCCGTCAGTGCTTGAAAATACCCCTTCAGACTTGGATTTAACATTGTCGGTAAAAAACGACTGTAATTGCCGAGGTGCCGCAGTTCTCTATCCCCCTGAGTAGCATTCTGCCACAACAACTCGATACTATGCCGCAGAGTGTAAAGATCGGCTGGCTGAGCATATCGATTCACATAAGCAGCCAGCCGTCCGTAGAGATCGAAAATTTCTGAGAGATTAAACTTCGGAGGCATCCATCGCTCCACCTTGGCACCTGCGGCAGTTAACTTATCGGCACTCGCTACCATCGCCGATTTTATCGCTGTTGCGACGGGAACTTCTGCCCATTCATCACTCCAAGCAATTTGAAGATCTGCCAAGGATTTGCCTGTAGGGGTATCTAGTGGCACTGGTGGTACATCAGGACGACGCGGATCGGCACCAGCAACGATTTCAAAGCAGAGTTGGAGATCGGCGATCGATCGCGCCAAACAGCCGACAGTCATCATTTGGCGCAGACAGATCGGCATTCCTGGCACTTCCGGAATGACTCCCGCTGTTGAAATCCGCCGCTCGGTAGGTTTGAAACCATAGACGCCGCAGAAATGCGCGGGTTGGCGAATCGAACCGCCAAAATCATTACCTAAATCTAACGGTGAAAGTCCCGCCGCCACCGCTGCCGCACTACCCCCAGAACTGCCGCCCGGTGTATACTCCAAGTTCCAGGGATTATTAACGCGCGGAAACACAGAGTTAGTACTTTGATAATCTCCGCCTAATTCTGCTAGATTACTTTTACCCAAAACGATCGCCCCTGCCGCCTTTAGCCTTGCCACGATCGTCGCATCTTGCGGCGGCAGATAATCTTTGAGCGGGATATAACCCGCCGTAGTCCGCAGATTTGCTGTTTCAAAGATATCTTTAACCGTAATCGGTACGCCATGCAGTCTGCCCCAGTTTTCGCCGTTATCTAAAGCCGAATCGGCTGCCTGCGCTCTCCTGCGAGCATGTTCGGTATCTAAGGTACAAATTGCATTGAGCAAAGAGTTATGCTGAGAAATCTTGGTGAGATAAGCTTCAACGACTTCTAGCGATGAGACTTGACGCTCGCGAATCATCCGAGCAAGCTGATGAGCAGGGGCAAATGTCAGATCGGTCATGCGCAAAGTCCTTCATTTTTGAGTAAAGTTAACTATATTCACTTTTTAGTTAACTATCTTAACTTAATTCTACGAGCTGTCAACTCTCAATTCTCAATTCTCAATTCTCAATTCTCAATTAAAAAAATGGGTCGTCCACTCAAAGAAAATTCCTTAACGCCGCAAGATGTTATCACTGCGGCGATCGATTGCCTCGATCGAGAAGGCGAATCGGCACTGGGCGTAAATCGAGTCGCGCGATCGCTGGGGATTAAGCCCCCTGCTATTTACAAGCATCTAGACGGCAATGCAGGGCTACGACGGGCAGTAGCCCTAGAAATTTGGCATAACTATCTGACAGACTACCAACGTCAAACTACCGATGTTACCGAACCGCGTGCATTACTGCTCATTGGCGCACAGGCTACCCGCAACTTTGCCCACCGTTATCCAGCTCGTTATACCGTGATGATGCAATATCAATTGCAGCCCACCGATCCCGAAGAGGCTAAAATTATTTACGACTCCTTACAGGTGCTCAAAAAATCGCTGCAACTATACGAATTGAGCGACGATGCCCTAATCGATGTAATGCGAATGGTAAATGCCGCGATTTATGGCTTTATTATTAGAGAGCAATCGGAACTAATGACGCTGCACCGCGATCCTGCTGCTAGCTACGAAGTCATGCTCGATGCCTTACTCGTGGCGATCGACTATATTCGCCACAGTGACAACCGATCGAGCTAGCAGGGTGGGGTGTGTCACTGCAAATCCTGACACCCCAATTCAATCTTCGAGATGACTTGACTATTCATCTAGCACCAGATTTTTCGGCATCTAGAACCTCATATGAACAATACGCCTTACCACCAAAAGCTTTATTTGCAACTTTTCGATCTAATTTCTCCTAGCTTATTCATCTAGCGCGAATCGATTTTATAAATCCCTCAGCAGTGGAATTAAGTCTCTGGTCGCATCTTCGTGAATTAAAATGCGAAGATTCATGACTCAGGTAGAAGGCTGTCGATTAATTGTTGTCTTTGCTGCTGACACCATTCGTCTGTAGCTTCGACTGTCCGATCTTTTCCAAGTGTGGACTTTAGCAGGGCATTAACTTTCTGTTTAGCTTGACGTTCTTGCTCCTGTTCGACCAACGCCGTTAGAAATTCATCAGGAGTAGCGTATGTACCACTGGAAATCTGTCGATTCTCCAAAAAGGAGACGCTACGCGAACGATATAATCCTTCACTGCTTCGGGTAAAGCGATCGTAAGGTAGGTCATGGGTTCAAAGGTTGAATCGGATTATTTGAATTATAACTTATGACTTAGTTGCTGGATGGATATTCATCTCCGTCTAGGTTTCAGGGGATTCTATTTCGATCGATTAGCGATCGATCTCAGCTATTGAGATTACCTGCTTCGAGCGCGGTTATGCCAACAAGTGAATGAATAGCGATCTGTAAAAATCTAAAATCATTGCTCCGTCAGGATTTGCTCGCAGGCAGTGCCCACCCTACATTTCTTAGTCAACTTTTTATCTCGCTGTCGGATAATTTCGCGGTCGTTATTTGAAGCACTGGAATGTAATGATTCCGTCCCCTTCCTGCACCTCGCGTTGTTGGAAACCTCCAAAAGTTTGAATGTTTGAAAAGCCCGCCTTTTCCAGCAGAAGAATTAGCTCGTGCATTCCATAAAAACGCATTTTCATCGGCGTGAGCAAAGTTTCGATAAGACAACCTTCATCATAAACCTCGTATCGAACATGAACCGTTTCGATTTGGTTCAAATGTTCAACTGTGGCTGCGCGGCTGACCAGAACTGAACGACCATTGGGCAAAACACCTTGACGACTTAACTGCCACGCGCCAAATACGGAATTATGATGAACCCAAGGAATCGCCATGTCCAACAAAAACTGTCCGCCCTCCTCCAAGTGAGCATGAATAAAGCGGAGTACTTCAAACGCCTCGTCTCGATGAGTGAGAAGCGCAAACGAAGAATAAGTCAGCAAGATTGTGCAATAACGGTGGGACAAGCGGAGTTCATGAGCAAACTGCTCATAAAGCTCTGGATTCAGACCCTCTGCCTCGGCGTTAGATTTGCATCGCGCCAACATTTCGGGCGAAGAGTCTGTGCCATCAACCGTAAAACCCTGCCGGAGAAGGGGAAGCAGCACGCGACCAGAGCCGCACATTAATTCCAAGACGCGACCAGGCCGCTGTCGTATCAACTCTGCATAGAAAGGAACATCATTTAGGTTTCCTTCCGGGTGAAATAGTTCATACGCATCAACAACTAATCCATAATAAACATCGTCGAACCGCTTTTTACTCATGGTTACAAGAGAGTTGCGCGCCGTCGCATTGAGCGTAGCGAGATAACTATTCATTATACGGAAAGTTTCCGCCTATTCTTTGAAAAAAGGTGTGATATCTAAAAAAATATAGGCACAGAGCTGGCTAGCGATTTCAGTCTTTCAGGATGGAAGGGCAACATGGGTTAAATCGATCGATAATATAAATGTGTCTATCTGTCCCTCGCTTATGCAACCGCCTCACGCCGCCAAGCTAGCTTACCAGATCGAGATTCATGGAGATACGATCGTCGATGACTATTTCTGGCTGCGCGATCGACTTGGGGTGCGCTTGCGGATTCGAGATCGTCCGCAGGTGATGTTCACAAATCAAGCCTACTCGGAGCAAAATTTGATGGCTCGATCTCGCTAGATAAGTTAGCGTAGCCGCGCTTTTGCGGAGGCAAACGCGAAGCTGAACGAAGTAGGTAATCGAGCCAAGTCATAAATCGACCCAATTTTCCAATTTTAAACCAGGAATTTGTTTAAAATGACGTAAATTTCTGGTTACTAACGTAGCTCTATTTGCGAGAGTAATACTCGCAATTAATAAATCTGCTCTCCCAATTTTGCGAAACTTAGAGATTTCACGCAATCTATCGAATTCGAGCGAAGCAGCGCGCTCTATCGGGATGATTAATAGTTCGTTTAAAAGTGTCTCTGTCCGAAATAAAAGCTCTTGTGCTTTGAGTAAACTTACTCCAGATTCAGCTTTGATAAGATAATCGATCCGTCCGCGTAAAATTTCAACTTTGGTGACAATCGTAATTCCTACTTCTGTATCTACTACGGATGTCAATCTCTCCAAGACATTAGAATTTCCAGCATGAAGATGTGTCAGAGTATCAGTGTCTAGCAAATACATTAATTAGATCCCTACATTGCCATCGATTTCAGGACGTTCTCTGGCTTGATAAATTGATTCTCTCAATTGAGGAAGAGATTCATCATCTGCTAACACACCTGCTTGAGAGCGTAAAATCGAATTACCATTCTTGGCACGCAACCAATCATCGATCGCCGATTTCAAAAATCTCCAATCATTTTCAATTTTTCGACCAGGAATATTACCTTTTGAAGCTAGACTAGCAACTGTTTCAATCGATAATCGTAAGTAACTTGAAGCCTCTTCTAATGTTAGAACGTCAGGAATAGTAAGTCTGTCCATAATTTTTCAAAATTATTGTGCGGTTGAACCTTAGACTCAGCCTTGCTTTCATTGTAGCAAATATCTCGATTACCTCTCAGTGCGGCTACGCCAACAAATCTGGCTTTTTACCGATCGATCGTAGCTAGACATCAAAAAGAAGCGATCGAGTAGGGACGAATTTACTTCGCCGTTAAATCGATCGATAATATAAATTAGATGTTTATCTGTCACTTGCTTATGCAACCGCCGCACGCCGCCAAGCTAGCTCACCAGATCGAGATTCACGGAGATACGATCGTCGATGACTATTTTTGGCTGCGCGATCGAGATAATCCGCAGGTGATGGAGTATCTTAAAGCCGAGAATGATTACACTGAGCAAGTATTACAGTCACATGCCGAACTGCGGGAGAGTTTATTCCAAGAGCTAAAAGCGCGAGTCAAGGAAGACGATCTCAGCGTACCCGTCAAAAAGGATGGTTATTACTATTACTCCAGAGTGGCGGCGGGTAAGCAATACGCTATTCATTGCCGCAAACATGGCGATCTAAGTAGTCCTGAAGAAATCATCCTAGATGAAAATCAACTGGCTGAAGGGAAGCCTTATTTTCAGCTTGGCACATTTAGCATCAGTCCCAACCATCAACTCTTGGCTTATGCCGAAGATACCGATGGCTCGGAGACATATACGCTGCGGATTAAAAATCTGGTAACAGGCGAGCTACTGCCAGAATCGATCGCGAATACTTACTACTCGTTAGAGTGGGTAAATGATAACCAGACTTTCTATTACACCGTTTTGGATGAGAACTTACGCCCTTATCGGCTGTATCGGCATACATTAGGACAACCGATCGATCTCGATGAACTAATCTATGAAGAACAGGATTCACAGTTCTTTGTCGGTTGTGACAAATCCCGTGACGATCGCTATATTTTCCTGACAACTGGCGGTAAGATTACCAGCGAACAATATTTTGTTTCAGCCGACGATCCTCACGGTACGTTTTCGATCGTCACACCCCGCCAGAAGGGGCATGAATATAGCATCAGCCATCATCAAGGCTATTTTTACATTCTCACCAATGACAACGCCCAGAACTTCCGCATCATGCGAACGCTGGTAGCGCAACCCCAGCAACAGTACTGGGAGGAATATATCGCCCACGATCCCGATCGATTAATTGAAGGAATTGATGAGTTTAAAGATTACTTGATTATCAGCGAACGCTATCAGGGTTTGGGACAATTACGCACTGTTGAACTCCAGAATCAAACGTCACATTATCTGGAGTTCGACGATCCGACTTATCTAGTATTCGGTTCGTCTAATGCGGAATACGATACGCAGGTATTCCGATTTGGCTATACCTCTCTAGTCTCGCCGATGACGGTATTTGAGTACGATCTGCGATCGCGATCGAAGACAATTCTCAAGCAAAATGAGATTCCTGGGGGTTACGATCCGAACCAGTACCATTCCGAGCGAATTTTTGCCCGTTCTCATGATGGGGTAGGAGTGCCGATCTCGATCGTTTATCGCAAGGACTTTAAGCGTGATGGTACGCATCCGCTCTATCTTTATGGCTATGGTTCCTACGGTGCCAGCCTAGATCCAGGCTTTTCCACTAATCGACTCAGTTTACTCGATCGCGGCTTTGTCTATGCGATCGCCCATATTCGCGGGGGTTCGGAGTTGGGGCGACACTGGTATGAGTCGGGTAAGTTCTTACAGAAAAAGAACACCTTTCTGGATTTTGTAGCTTGTGCCGAACATCTGATTGCCGAAAAGTATACCAGCGCGGGCAATATTGCCATTGCGGGTGGTAGTGCGGGTGGGCTGCTAGTCGGTGCAACGATTAATCTCAAACCCGAACTATTCAAGGCAGCGATCGCTCAAGTACCATTCGTAGATGTGCTGAATACGATGCTGGATGCCGATCTACCCCTGACGCAGTTGGAGTACGATGAGTGGGGGAATCCTGCCGATGAGGAGTATTACCGCTATATCCGTTCCTATTCCCCTTACGATAATGTCGAGGCGAAGGCTTACCCACACTTATTGATTACGGCGGGTTTGAACGATCCGCGTGTGACTTATTGGGAGCCTGCTAAGTGGACGGCAAAATTGCGAGATCTCAAAACCGACGATAATTTACTCCTGCTCAAAACCAATCTAGATTCTGGACATGGCGGCGCATCGGGACGCTATGAATATCTCAAAGATATCGCGTTGGAATATACTTTTTTGCTGACTGTTTTCGAGAAAGTGAGTAATGGATGAAATTATGCTTCCTGTGAATTTTCTCTCAGCCAATCTGCCAATAAAGATTCGGTGACAATCCCATCTGCTACCTGCTGCATCGTTACAACTACCGCTGGCTCTGGTACGATTAGCCGCCAGCCATTCACCTGTAGAAAAGTAAACATCACCATAAAAGCGGTACGCTTGTTACCGTCAATGAAAGCATGATTTTTGGCGATGTCGTAGCCATAGGCTGCTGCCAAAGAAAATAAATCCGCCAGCGAATAAGAATAGAGGTTTTGCGGTCTAGCTAATGCTGACTCTAGCATCCCAACATTTAGTAATCCGTAGGCTCCCCCATGAGCGGCAATCTGGTCATCGTGGATAAACTGGGCAATCGTGCCACTAATCCAGATTGGGTCAGCCATCGGCTAGTTCTCTCATGGCATTCCGATACTGGGAAGCCCCTAGCTTATAGGCTGCCATTACTTTATCAAAGTTGGGATCGTGAATGACTAATTTGATGCCATCATCAGTCACCACCAAGTTCAGAGTGTCTCCCTCGACTAATCCTAAGCGATCGAGGACTTCCTTCGGAAAGCTAGTACCGATCGAATTCCCTACCTTTCGTAGTTTGACTTCCATACATTTGC